>CAMWVQ010000001.1 GCA_947177635.1 uncultured Porphyromonadaceae bacterium
GAGCGTCGGATTCATAACCCGGAGGTCCCGAGTTCAATTCTCGGTCCCGCTACCATCGGAAACGGTCATCCAATCGGATGACCGTTTCTTTTGTTGCCCCGCAATGCCTCCCCTAAACTCCAGGTCGGCGCGACCGAACCAAAACAACCCGGGCGACGTGTCGGTTCTGACACATCGCCCGGGCTTTATGTTGGACGGCAAAGCTTTCATCAAGCCTGCCCTGGCAAATCAGAGACGGATTTTGACCACTTCGTTGTCAGCCTTTACCACATAGATGCCGGCCGGAAGATTGTCTACAGCCTTGGCAGGGCCGCTGTAGACCAGGGAGCCTGACACTGTGTAGACCGACAACTCGACAGCGTTGGTGACGTTAATCACCCCATCCTCGACAAAGATGGAAGGAGTCTGCAAGTCTTCAGAAACCGTGGCGACAGATGCGAAGTCAAACGGGCGCATGTCAACAATCTTGTTCCAGCGGAAGTTGGCCTTATAGGCATCGAAGCTTTCCTGGGGGACGTAGAGGGTTGCGGTTTCCCAGATTTCGCCGGGGAGGTAGCCGTTCATCTTGGGAGGCTCGGGAGCGGCGCAGTAGATGACCTTTATATTGGACTCATATCCCATGTCGTAAATCATAAAGGTTCCTTCACCCAACTCCTTGAGATTGGGCCCCAGCCATACCTCCTCAACATTGAGACAGTCACGGAAAGCATATGACTCTATTTTCTCAGTACCTTCGCCGGTATTGATTCTCTTTATATGGGTGTTGCCGGCAAACGCGGCGAAATAGATATTCTTGACCGTGGCGGGAACTGTGTAATCGGCAGCTTCCAACACAATCGGATACTTGATGAGCTGATCCATACTCTTTGTGAAGAGGATGTTGTCCTCCACGCAGAATGTCTTGCTTTCGGGAGACACCGTCACCGATTCCAACGAGGGACACTCGGCAAAGATGTCTGAACCTATATATGTCACCGAAGCGGGGATATGAAGATTCTTGAGCTCATAGCACCTCTGGAAAATATTGTCACCCAGATACTCCATACCGTTGCCGAGGTCGATCTCCACAAGCGATTCATTGTCATAGAACACAAGGTCACCGAGTTTGCGGGCGGTGTCGGGGAATTTGTAGGTCTTGGCGCCTGTACACATGGTAAATCCGCCTTCATCCACCTCTTCAAGCTGAGTATTGGAGAAATCGAAGACTGTGACGTGGTCGTTGGCCCAGAAACCATACTTTCCGATGGTCTTGAGAGTCGAAGGCGCCTTTACCTCGGTGAAAGTGTCCATATGGTCGAAGCAACAGGTGGCAACGTTCTCCACCCCTTCGGGGATGGTATAAGTGGCAGACCTGAGACCGATGGGATATTTCACTATGGTTTTCATATCTTTCGAGAAGAGTATGCCGTCGACTGAAGTATAATACTCGCTGGCGGGATCGACGGTGATGCTCTTGAGGCTGCTCATATTTATGAGAGCCCTGTCGAGGAAGGTATGCAAAGACGCCGGGAGGTGTAAAGTTTCCAGAGCGGAGCATCCGCTGAGAGCCAGACCGTTGATTTGCTCCAAGGAATTGCCGAGCGTCAGCTCTGTAAGGCCGGTACAACTTATGAAGCAGTTGGCGGGAAGAGTCTTGACCCCATCCCCGATGACAGCACTCTGGAGAGTGGAAACAGATGCCATGAAGTTCATCCCCATAAGGGTGACGGAGTTAGGCACAACAATGTGCTCGATGGATGTGCCGACAAAGCACTCGTTGCCAATGGTGGTTACCCCTTCGGGGATTTCTATGGATGTGATGTTTTCGCATCGGGTGAATGCGCTGTTGCCTATGAACTTACAGCCTGACGGGATGGTGATTGAGGCAATCTTGGAACCGGCAAAGGCGTTCGCGTTGATTGACTCTATTGTTTCGGGGAGATTGACTGCCGCAAGATTGGCGTCGGCACCGGAAGGCACCATAAAAGTAAAGTCACCGATGGTGGTGACCGTGTAGGTCTCTCCATCATAAGTAACGGTCGGGGGAACAGTCACCTCTCCGGTGTACTTTGCCACCGCATTCCCCTCTTCATCCTTGAACCCGAGCGGGAAAGTGGTCATAACCGTCTTGGCCTCTGCGTCAAGCACTTGAAAAACCATCCCCTCATAGAGGAACTTCGTAATCTCGGCGGCCGAAACCGGAAGCAAACCGGCGATACAGAACATGGCAGCCATCAGAAAGCGTAGCGATTTCTTCATAATTAAACAATTTAGTGATTGAAAAATGGGGTAAATCCTACAATGGCAAATTTACGGTTTCAAAAAAATCAAAGCAATACTTTTTTTTATTTCAAATTCAGAATAATTTTTTTTGCTGAAAACTGGAATGCCGGTATATTATTTGTATATTTGCAACTATTATGCAAGAAGCTAAGAAACAGCGATTCTACGAAATAATGCGGGCTTACCATTGCCTCAGCGACGAATGTGTGGAAGCCTTGGTTGCCATATCGCGTTACGATGAGTTTCTGAAAGGTGACACGATAGTGGCCCAAGGAAAACCGTGTGGAAATATATTCGTGATAGATAGCGGCATCACGCGGGTCTGCTTCCGCAAAGGGAAGAGGGAGGATACGCTCTGTTTCGGAAACGGAGGCGACATTTTTTTCTCATTTCACGACTGGTATGGCGACGAACCTCCGGCTTTTGCCCTGGAAGCGGTGGACTACAAGGTAAGCGGATGGTGGATTTCCATTCAGAAATTCAAGAACCTTGAAGAACGCTATCCCGAGCTTTACAAATGGATGCAGCTTTTGCTCGTAGAGCAATTTTACAGTATCGAGATTCTGTATCGCAAGCTCGCCATGTCCACCCCCCTGGAAAAATTCGACAACTTCTGGAACTTCCTGGCCCCCAACCTGCGCCACAATCCGCCCAAGTCGCTCACGCGCACCCTCCCGCTGAAATTCCTGGCCCAGTATCTCGGCATGACTCCGCAGACTTTGTCAAAAATCCGCCGCAAATTCGTAGGCCGCTGAATGGGCCACGACTCAGACCATTGGCAGATTATTTGGCGATTTTTCGTATCTTTGCCATATATTTGCGATAACAAATGGCTTTATTCGACACATATATAATAATAGTAGCCGCAGGAAGCGGGAGCCGGTTCGGTTCCGAGATTCCCAAACAGTTCTGCCTTCTCGACGGGAAACCGGTGGTGATGCATGCCATCGAACGGCTTCTCACGGCGGTACCGGGAGCCACACCCATACTCGTCATCTCCCCATCCGAGCAATCCCGCTGGGAGAAACTATGTGAAGACCACCACTTCACCTCCCCTGTCGTCGTCCATGGAGGAGCTACACGATGGGAATCTGTGAAAAACGGCCTCGCCGCGATTCCAGCCGACTCACGTCCCAACTCCATTGTCCTCATCCACGACGGGGCGCGCCCCCTTGTCGACACCCCCACCGTAAAACGCGTGTGTGCCGCGGCGGTCAACACCGACGGGGCAATCCCGGCCATACCGGTCAGCGACTCCCTGCGCCAGCTCGACCGCGACGGCGTAAGCTCCTCGCCGGCAGACCGGAGCGGATTCCGTGCCGTCCAGACTCCCCAGGGATTCATTCTATGGAGGCTGAGGGAAGCCTATTCCCTACCCTACCAGGAGTCATTCACCGACGATGCGTCAGTGATGGCCGAGGCCGGATTCGAAAACATATTCCTCGTCGAGGGAAATCCCGACAACATCAAAATCACCAACCCGAGAGATATCCTTATCGCCGAGGCAATCCTGGCCGCCGGCGAATAAGACACAACCAACACGCCCCCTGGAAACCATCGCCGGGAAAATGTTTCACCAATGCCATCTCCACGAGAATTCGACATAAAATACATCAAGGGAATAGGCCCTGTCAAGGCCAAACTTCTTGAGGAGGAACTGGGGATAAAGTCGCTCCACGACCTGGTGCGCCATTTCCCCACCCATTATGTCGACCGCTCCAAAATCTACCCCGTCAGGTCGTTCCGCGACGAGATGCCTTACATCCAGGTCAAAGGACGCTTCGTCAGCTTCACGATTCACGGCGAAGGGGCGAAACGACGGCTGACCGGATTGTTCACCGACGGCACGGCCACGATGGAGGTGGTATGGTTCCAGCGCATAAAGGCGTTGCAGGAAGCATACCACACCGGTTCGGAATATATCCTCTTCGGGAAACCCCGCGAATTCAACGGACGCTGGAGCATGACCCACCCCGAGGTCGACCTGCCCGACTCGGCCACTGCCTCACAAGGGCTGCGTGGCGTCTACCCCCTCACCGAGAAGCTGCGCAACCGGGGAGTCACCTCCAGGATGATTTTCCAGTGGGTCAGCAACGCCCTCGCCTCGGTAAGACATTTCGAGGAAAACCTACCTGCCGAGGTGCTCGCCCAACACCATCTTCCCGACGCAGACGCGTCACTGCGGGCCATACACAATCCGCGCAACCACGACGAGCTCAACCGCGCCCGCCTGCGCCTCAAATTCGAGGAACTCTTCTACCTCCAGCTCAACATACGCCGGTATGCCGCCAAGCGCTCCGCCGCCGTGCAGGGACGTCCGTTTCCCCGTATCGGAATGTTTTTCAACAACTTCTACTCGCAGGTGCTACCCTTCCCCCTCACCGGAGCACAGAAACGCGTGCTGAAGGAAATCCGTGCGGATGTAGGCTCCGGGCGCCAGATGAACCGCCTGGTGCAGGGTGATGTCGGGTCAGGAAAGACTATCGTGGCGCTGATGGCAATGCTGATGGCCCTTGACAACGGCACCCAGGCATGCATGATGGCCCCCACCGAAATCCTCGCCACACAACACTATGAGTCACTGCGAGGCATGGCCGCGCAGCTCGGCGTGAACGTCAGGCTGCTCACCGGCTCCACCAGGAAAAAGGAACGAGAGGAAATCTCGGCCGGACTCGCCGACGGCTCGCTCCACATACTGGTCGGCACCCACGCCGTCATCGAGGAGAATGTCAGGTTCCGCGACCTCGGCCTGGCCGTCATCGACGAGCAGCACCGGTTCGGAGTGGCGCAGCGGGCGAGGCTCTGGGGGAAAAACGTCATCGCCCCTCACGTGCTGGTGATGACCGCCACCCCCATACCCCGCACACTGGCGATGACTCTCTACGGCGACCTTGATGTCTCGGTGATAGACGAGCTCCCTCCGGGCCGTAAACCAATCACCACCCTGCTGCGCTTCGACGACCAGCGGCAACAGGTCTACCGCTCCATCGGGCGGCAGCTCGCACAGGGAAGACAGGTCTACATCGTGTATCCCCTCATACTCGAGAATGAGAAACTCGACCTCAAATGCCTTGAGGAGGGTTACGAGCTTATCCGGGAAACGTTCCCTTCATACAACGTGGTCTACATCCACGGCAAGATGAAACCGAAGGAGAAAGACCACCAGATGAAACTGTTCGTCGAGAACAAGGCGCAGATAATGGTGGCCACCACTGTGATAGAGGTCGGAGTGAATGTCCCCAACGCCTCGGTAATGGTCATCGAGAACGCCGAACGCTTCGGCCTGTCGCAGCTCCACCAGCTCCGCGGACGAGTCGGCCGTGGGGCTGACCAGAGTTTCTGCGTGCTGATGTCAAAAAGGAAAATCGCCGGCGACACCCGCAAACGCCTCGAACTGATGACCACCACCACCGACGGCTTCCTGATTGCCGAAGCCGACCTCAAGACCAGGGGACCCGGCGACCTGGAGGGCACGATGCAGAGTGGTATGCCCATGGAGCTGCATGTGGCCAACCTCGCCACTGACGGCCAGATTGTCCAGATAGCACGCGACTCGGTCGACGCCCTCCTGGAATCCGACCCGGGCCTATCCGCCCCGGGCCACGGCATGCTGCTCCCCGAGCTTTCAAGGCTCTTTTCCCGCAAGTCTGACATGAGCCGCATCTCCTGAAAGACATTCCAATACAAATCCATCAGCTTCAACAGGTTGCACATTCACAGGCAGGAGTGTGCAATCCTACGCGGCCGCAAACCATTCAAAACATTATCAATAAAGCCGTTGTTTAAAAACATGCTGTAAAACACATTTTTGCAACTAACTGTCTATTAAATGTTTAAAGGCCGTAATCCGGTAAAAGCAAGGCGATTAAACTATTTTAATACGGAAATTTTTCCCGAAAAGCGTTATTTTTAGTAACTTTGGGAAGACAAAATAACCCGCGTCGCGGGTTTATTGTTTCAAAACAGACACCTAACATATCGCCCTATGCAGACCACCCTTGTCATCATCAAACCCTCGGGAATCCAAAGAGGTATAGCAGGAGAGGTTATCTCCCGTTTTGAGAAAAAAGGATTGATTATCGCCGGTATGAAGATGATGGAGCTTTCGGAGCAGATTCTCCGCGAGCACTACGCCCATCTTGTAGACCGCCCCTTCTTCCCCTCCCTCCTCAGGTCGATGATGGCAACCCCTGTGGTTGTGATGGCGCTCAAAGGTGTTGACGCGGTAGAAGTAGTAAGAGGTATGACCGGCGCGACAAACGCCCGCAAAGCCGTCCCCGGAACAATCCGTGGCGATTTTGCCATGAGCGGACAAGAAAACATCGTCCACGCGTCAGACTCCCCCGAAAACGCAGCAATCGAGATTGCCCGTTTCTTCAAAGCCGGGGAAGTTTTCGACTACTCCCTCTCCTTGCTCTCCTCTATCTACTGCTCTGATGATTTAAACGCTTAAAACCTCTCTCAACACTGTAAACAGGAAATGCTTTTTTGTAAACTCGACAAATTTGTAATACTGGCCGCGACGGCCCTCCTGGCGTTTTCGAGCAACGCCCAGTCGTTCAAACTCCCCAAAGCCCACAATGCCGAGCATCAGGGCCTTATCGCAAAGCAGGAGAACATCGGCAACCAGATCTCCGTCGAGGAGACCAAAGCCTTTGTCGACAACCTCTTCAAAGAGGAGGAGGAACCCGAACTCGACATCTACACCGAGGGCTGGGAGTCGAAGCGCGTGAACGCATACGTCGGGATGGATGTGCCTGACACAAAGGTGATTGATGTCAGCAACTTCGCTATGCCAACCCCCGGATATGTGACCTCCCCCTACGGTTACCGTCCCCGCTTCAGGCGCGTACACAAAGGCATCGACCTCAAACTCCAGACCGGCGACACAGTCCGCGCAGCTTTCGACGGCCGTGTAAGGCTCACCAACTTCGAGCGCAAAGGATATGGCTACTATGTGATTGTGCGCCACCCCAACGGCCTTGAAACCGTTTACGGCCACCTCTCCAAGTTCCTTGTAAAGCCTGACCAGTATGTGAAGGCCGGCGAGCCCATCGCCCTTGGCGGAAACACTGGCCGCAGCTTCGGAAGCCACCTCCACTTCGAGACCCGTTACATGGGCTACCCCATCAACCCGGCTGCCATCTTCGATTTCGCCAACCAGACAGTCCACACCGACGAATACACATTCGACAAGCAGACATACACCCAGCCCCGCAACTTCGACCCGGGAGCCAACCAAGAGTATGCCCGGCAGTATCTCGCCTCCAATCCCCCCAAGGCCTCCTCTGCCTCCAAGTCAAACGCCTCCAAGTCAAAGGCTAAAACATACACAGTCAAGCGGGGCGACTCCCTCAGCCGCATAGCTTCGCGCAATGGTGTCACCGTGCGCCAGCTCTGCAAGCTCAACGGTCTGTCAACCAAAGCCAAGCTCACCCCCGGCACCAAACTGCGCCTGCGCTAACCAAAAACGCCCCAATCAAGGCCGAGGCCTTCAGAAAAGACAAACAAACGGACATAAGAAAGTCGGTGTGTCAACAAAAGATAAATGTTGACACACCGACTTTACTTTATACAAATTAATCAGGGAACAACACGGATTGCCGGAAATCCATCCCCCTGGACGATTCAGGAATAACTCTTGAATCCGCCATTTCTTGTCGGCAATAAATTAGACATACCTGTCTTTATGCCGCTTATGCAGCCTCCGCTTCTTTGTGGAGATTGTCAGAAAGTGACATGCAGAGCGATGCGGAGCCCCGAACGAGAAGAGGCCGGTTGCCCCGCGCGGTAAGTGAGACGCCATACATAATCGACCCGCAGGCACTTGAACAGGTTGTCGACCCCGGCCGAGACCTCCATATAAGGTTTCCAGTTCATCGGTTCATAAGGGGCATAGACCGGGAACAGATAGAGGTCGGTGTTTTTAAGAGGGTTGTTCTTGTCGCTGAGCGTCCCGAGCCATCCCCTGAAAGCAAACGCCTCGCGGAGTTTAAGCTTCTTCACCAGCGGGATATAATTGAGTATCGCCCCGTTGGCCCAGTAAGTCATATCCCAGGATACGTAACTGTCGTTGATGAACTCTAGAGGCGACATCAACGCGAAGCTTTCAGGCTGTATGGTGTATGATAGGTTCGCGTTTGGAATAAGCAGGCTCAGATAGGGCGATTTGCTCCATACATGTCCCCCTTTCACCATAAAATCGACAAAGCCGAACGCCGACAGCCAGAATCGTTTCGAGAAGCTCGCCTCGGTCTTGTTGACTGTGAACGGCGCCCCGAACAACCCCTTCGGAGCGTAAGTGTGGCTCAGCAGTAACACCGGCGCGTCGAGGTTCACAGGAATCCGCTGTGTCTTGGTCTGGAAGAACTTCTCCCCCGGGGCATAGCGCAGCTCAACCGAGAAATAAGTCTCGTTGTAATGCCCCACGGCGTCACCGAGGCTGTTGATGAAAGGCACCCACCGTGTAGCCTCCTGCCGCTCGAGGTTGGCAGAAGCCTTCACCGAAAAGTTGTTGGCAAGCTCAAGCGTGTAGTCAAGGCGGGTCTGACGGCGGTAGGTCATCAACACATTCTCCATCCTCTTGAGCGTCAGGAACACATTGTCAGGGTTGGTGAAAAGGTAATGCTGCCCTACCTGGTCAACATCATATTTCTCCGACACCATTATCGAATGCACCGGGAATTCCCGCTGATGCTCACGTTTCTCATTGAAAGAGTATTCCAGCTCAGCCCCGTATTTCCATTTCCGGTCGCGCGTGCCATAAGCCGCGTAACCTTTGGCGAACCAATGTGAGGAGAGGGCCGCCGTGGTTGTGCCGCCGAACCTCAGCCTCACACCCTCTATCGAGTTGCCGCTGATGAAGGTGTTTACCGGCCCGATGTCGAACTTTGAATTTTTCCCTGTCCTGACATACCCGGTGAAAAATATCTTCAATATCTTCTCACCGTAATAATACACCTTCACACCTCGCAGGCGTTCCATAAGCTGGGCGATGCGGTCTTCATTGGCCGACACTTTCACTATGCGCTCCCTCTGCCAGAAATCATCATCGCGGGCGTAGACCGCCGGATCATTGAACGTCTCCCCGAGCCGGTCGAGCAAATCGCCACGTTCGGGGGGAAGGAAGCTGTGGTCACGATAGGCGGTGGTGCGGTGGATGTACAGCCCCTGCGTTCCCTTGATTATCGACAGCTCCACATTGAAGTCGTCGAGCGTCTTGAGCCTCGCGCCGTCGGGGGCCTGAGTGAATTCCTGCACAATCTGCAGGTGGTCTACGAAGTTGAGGTTTATCGACGGCGGAACATTCATCCTAACCTTCCTGACAAACATCGTCGTGTCTCCGAGAGCTACGTAGAGACGTCCGGTGAACCCGAACGTCGCCGGATTCCTCGGGGCGAAACTCAGCTCCACAAGCCGCGCCCCGTCGGGAGCGTCAACCGTGTCTGTGAGGTAAAACTTATAGAAATCAGGGGCAATCCTCGACAACGGGGAGACGAACCGGTTCTGGAGTATGTTCACATCCTCGTCATAAAGGTCTATCTCCCGGAACATGTCCTCCATCAGGGTCTGCATGCTCTCCGCCCCGGCGAGGTCATCAACCCCAGCGCTCTTGATTCCAAGCACATATGTCTTTTCGGTGCGCGGGTCACGCCTGAACATAACCTGCGAGACCTTCTCCTTTACCGACAGCGGCAAAACAGGCTCGCCGGTGACCTCCGAGGTATCGACATGCTCCTTCACGAAGTCAAACCTGCCGGGCTTGCGTGGCTTCCCCTCCCCGGGACTGTCATCCATGTCAACCTTGTTAAGCCCGAGGGTGATGCGCTCATAGCGGGTGAAACCGTAATAGTCGCGCCGGCGCGGGTCGGTTATGGAATCGGCCTGACGTATGCGCCTGGCGAACTCAACCGCCGGATTGTCGCGCTTGGAGTAATGCTCCTTCTTGCGCCTTACGGTGACCTCACCGAGCTGATGCCCCGAAGGCACGAGCATAACCCTTATGGCTGCCACCGAACGGCCTGCCGTCTCGATTTTCTTGGAGTAACCCATAGCCGAGAACTCCAGTTCCACCTTGGGCTGGTTCAACGTCAGCCAGGCCCGGCCATCCTCGTCAGCCATCGCCCCCTGCCCCGTGCCCCTGACATATATCGCCGTGAAAGGAACCGGCTCTCCCGAGACGGAATCGACCACCTCGACAAGCATCTTCCTGGCAGCCGACATGGACATCAACGGCAACAGTGCGGACAACAGACAGAGGAATATGTGTAATCTTGCTTTTTCCAAACTTTAATTTTAACTTTGCAAAGTTACTCATAAATCCTCTGCCGGACAAACGGCAGGCAAAACCGCAAAAAAAATCCACCGAAATGGCGAAAGAGGTAGAACGCAAGTTTCTCGTCACCGACGACTCATACCGCAGCATGGCCACCGCCGTCAACCATATCATACAGGGCTACATATCGCGGCGCAAAGAGGGCACGGTGCGCGTGAGGGTCATCAATCACCGGGGATTCCTCACCGTCAAGGGGGCCAACACCGGAATCTCCCGCGACGAATGGGAGTATGAGATACCTGAGGCCGACGCCCTCGAAATGCTCAGCAAGGTCTGCGACGGCACTATCATCGAGAAGGAGCGGCATCTGGTCGACTACGGGGGGCATCTTTGGGAGATAGACCGCTTCATCCGCCCCGCCGGGGGGATGACCGTGGCCGAGGTGGAATTGCCGTCGGAAACAGAGGAGGTCACCCTCCCCCCCTTCATCGGTGAAGAGGTCTCGGGCAACCCCGCCTATTACAACTCAAACCTCTGACAACTCCAACATCTGCCGGTCACAGGCGCGACCGTTCCCGTGAGGCCGCCCCCTCTCCGCGATACCTCTGGCGGGCGGCGTTGAAATTGTAACGCACCGTCAGCGAGAGATCACGGGTATCATACACCTTGTTGACCTTAACAACCGAGATGGCATCGTAGGACGTCACCATCTGGCGTCCGGTGTCAAACAGGTCGTTGAGCTGCAGCTTGACACTCCAGGTATCGTCAGCGAAAGATTTGTACAGTCCGATACTGCACGTCCATGTCGAGACCACATAAAGATTTTCGCCATTGCCCGACGACCTCCACGACAAATCGGCATTGAGCCACATATCCCAGGGGAGGTGTATCGCGTTGTCAAACCTGACTATGCCCATCGGCTTGTCGAGCCTCATTCGCGAGCCATTGTGGATGATTGAGAAATCCTGCCATTGGATGGCTCCCATCAACTGCGGGCGCCATATCCCGAACACGGGAGACCACATTGCCGTCACAGACCACGCGCCGAACCGTGGCATATTCTCCATTCTCAGCAAAGAGATTTCGGGATGGTTCGGGTAGGCCGAGGTCTGCCACATGAAATAATTTTCTGTCGATGTGTAATCCGCCTCGAAAAGAAAGTCGCGCCAGGCCAGGGTCAGGGAGGCATAATCCCGGAATATCGGTTTAAGGGAGGGGTTGCCCGACTCATAGCTGTAACGGTCGATGTAACGGACGGCGGAACTCAACTGGGCGAATGCCGGGCGTGAGGTCTTTCGCGAGTAATTTGCCCGGAAACTGACACCACCAAGAGGAAACGCCAATGACGCCGATGGGAATAGGTTGCTGTAACGTCTGCTGCGGTCATCCTGCCTGACATCAGACAGGTAGAAACGCGAGTCAGTGTATTCCCATCTGAGTCCGGCCGAGAGAATGACTTTCCCGAAAGACTGCGAACTCTCCGCGAAAACCGCCACGGTTGTCTCCCGGATATGTGTGTCATTGTCATCGATGAAATCAGCGTCTGAGGAGTAAATGTCGCGGCGCGCTATGTCTACAGCCTCAGCTCCGAAACGCACATCACCTCGCCATAACGGATGGCTGGCCGACATATTTCCGGCTACCATCCGGTTTCTCACATCATTCCAGGCAGAGAACACCCTGTCCCCTCCGGATGCCGAGTTCTCCACCTCGCTGTTCCTCCTGTCGTTTATCTGCCACAAAGCGTCGACATTGGCCTGCATACCCCATTCACCGGCTTTTCCGGAATAATACAAGCTCACCAGATGCTGCCGTTCACGCCCCTCGCCGCGAGATGCCGACGACATCACATCATCCTGAACCCCATCAGCCCACCTTTCAGAAGCGGTCTGTCCCGTGGAATATGACGGGCGGAACGAGAAGTCATAGAATCCTCCGAGGCTGTGGACTCCAACGACGTGATTCACCCCGACCTTTCCGTGGTAGACCGGATAGCGGGAGACCCCGTAGTCGACAGCCTCCTGCCTGAAAACGCCGGATGGAAGTCGGCGGGTGGACGCCATCGGAGTGGAGACTCTGTCGCGGTAATTCTCATAGTCAAAGGTCGCGAAGACATCCAGCCCATTGCGGCGGTAGTTCATCCCGGCCTGCTGGAAGAGATACAGATAATGCTTGTAACCCACGGTAGTCCGGTCATTTACCGAGACACCCTCTCCGCGGGGCGGCACAGTGGTTATCAGTATCACAGAGCCGGTAGTGGCGTCATAACGTGCTCCGGGGTTGGTTATGACCTCGACATTCTTTATATCCGAGGAGGACAGCGACTGCAATTCTGACTTGTCGCGCATCTTCCGGCCATTGATGTATATCGTCGGCTCCCCCTTCCCGACAACCTCCAGACCGTCACCATTCCTGGTCACGAAAGGCATCTTCCCCAGAAGATCAATCAACGTCCCGGTATTGGCCAGCCAGGTGCCCTTGACCCTCACCTCGACCCCCTGCTCTTTCATCTTGACTTTCGGCAAGGTATGCGTCACCGTGACCTCGCCGAGGTTGATGTTGTCGAAACAAGAGGTGATTGAGTCAATATCCGCATCCTCCTGCGATACAGCCGTGGAATCAGCTACATACACCACTTCCGACAGAACTTTGGCCGTAATGGGAAGGGCGTGGAATGAGAGACAGAGCGCAAGCCCCGCCATCGGTTTGAGAAATGACATAATGTATGGTTTAGTGTTTTGTTTTTCTGATTCAATCAAAGGCCTCCGGTCACAACCCAGGCGCCTACGCTGTTTTGGGTCACGGAGAGATTGTGAGATCTCACGGAGCCGTCGGGCATCTTGAGGCGGTAAGGCACAAAGACAGACTCCCCTTTGCCCGAACGGAACGACGGGCCTATGCCTGTCAAAACCGCCCCGGAAAACTCGTCACGATACAATTTGTCGGCGACAGAGAGGTCTATGGCCTTGCCGATAACCGAGGTGTCCCAACTCCTCAGGGCGTCGAGAAACACCGAGGCGGCCTCCTCCGGCCCCAATCCCGCAAGCCCTGACGGAGAATCCGGGCTGTCCAGCTCTATGAACCTCACATTTTCAGGCAGTCCCGGCAATGTGTCCTCCATACCTCCGTAAACGATGTCCTTCAGGCGCAACACCTCTGTCTCGCGACCATTGTCAACCACGCTTACCGAACAACTCTCAAGTCTTTTTGTCGAGGCATCGAACTCATAACGGCGAATGTTTTCCGACTCTGTTATGGTAGCGTTCAGCATATAGGGATTCGAGAAGTCGCCCAAAGCAGGGGCGCGCACCGTCAGTATGAGCTTGTCCCCATCACGTCTGACACGACTTTCCACCCCCGATTCGGGAGAACAGGCAAGAAGTTCCCGCTCCATGATTTTCTCGGGAAACAGAAGATTGGAGAAATATCCCACAATACGCTCGGGCGGAGACTGGGTGTGCCACCCCACATTGAGTCCGTCAATCCAGCTGTATGTGCCGGTGGAGTCTCCCGCCGCCACGCGTCCCTCCTTCTCGATTCTCCATATCACCGAAGAATCGCGGCGCGACACAACCATACGGTGGGTGACAAGCTCACCGTCAAGCGATATGGCCGCGAAATTCTCCATCGGGCGGGTTCTGACCTCCACAGTCATCGAGAAGTCAGGCATCTCCCTGAACGCCGCATCCCCCCAGGACAGCATCTCCCGGGCAGTGACACGAGGAGGTATCACGAATATCATCAACACCGCCGCCACTGCCATCACTGCACATATCGCTCCCCATGCCGCCGGACGCAGACGCAGTCTGAGCCTCGGTGACGCCAGGCGTGCCGAACGCGCCATAAGGTTCTCATCCATCGCAAGCTCCACCCTCCGGCGGAGTTCCGGCGAAGCCTTTATGTCGCGGCCGGGCCTGAGCAATCTCTCTATGTCGTTGTATTCTTCCATGGCATTACAATGGCTTATAGTTGCAGTAAAGTGTCCTCAATCTGTCAAGTCCTGACTTGTATCTCGACTTCAAAGTGGATTGTGGCAATGACAATATCTCGGAAATCTCGACAAATGACAGGCCATCCATCGCGCGCATCCTGACCACCTCCTTCTCCTTTTCCGGCAGTCCGTCAAGCATTCGGTTGAGACGCCTGGCCTCCTCCTCGTCGAGCGAATCATCATCATCATCCGCCACCGCCCGTTCGACGGAATCAAGCGAGACCTCCCTGAGCGAGCGCCGCCGGTCAGCCACCTGAGCCGTCATACACAGGTTGTAGACAATCCTGAAAAGGTAGGCCCTCATCCTCGCCGCCTCCAGACCGCGCGGGCAACGGTCAAGGAAACGGACAACGGCGTCGTGGACTATATCCTCCGCCAGGCTTTTCTCTCCGACCCTGAACAGGGCGAACCTGACAAGATAGTCGAGGTTCTCCTCCACCACTCCGTCTTTATCTATTGTGAATCTCTCGGGTAATGTCATCAGGCAGATTAATGAATATCACGGCTGTTTTCAATGGCCGTCTGAATATAAGACGAACAGACCGGCCGTATCGGCGAAAAACGTTTCCAAAAAAATGTTAAACCGCAGCGGCTTTCCCCCCTCGTACAGAGGATTATTCGTAATTTTGTGTACTTTTTATCCGCAACCAATCATATCAGAACCATATGCCGCGTAAAATCCGCATAACCCTCGCGATCATCTTCTGGACATTGATCACAGCGATGTTTCTCGACTTCACCGGGACGCTCCACCACTGGCTTGGCTGGATGGCAAAAATCCAGTTCCTTCCGGCCGTTCTCGCCGTGAACACCGCCGTTGTCGTGGGTCTGGTGGCGCTCACCCTCCTGATGGGCCGCGTCTATTGTTCGGTGATATGTCCCTTAGGGGTGTTTCAAGACATCGTGTCATACCTCTCCTCCCGACGGAAAGGGAAGAAAAAACGTTTCAGATACAGCAAGCCACGCAACCTGGTGCGCTACGGCGTGCTGGCCGTTTTCATCATCCTTCTCCTGGCCGGATTCACCGCCATCGCCTCGCTGATAGCCCCATACAGCGCATATGGCCGCATGGTGCAGAACCTCGGGCAGCCTGTCGCGCTCTGGCTCAACAACCTGCTGGTGCCGCTGGCCGAGCATTACGACAGCTACTCGGTCTACACCCGTGAGATATGGATACGCTCGTTGCCCGTGTTCGCCGTAGCTGCGGTCACCCTGGTGGCCATCATCATACTCGCATGGCGCGGCGGACGCGTGTATTGCAACACCATATGTCCCGTCGGCACCATACTCGGGCTGCTCTCGCGCCACAGCCTGCTGCGCCCGGTCATAGACACCTCGAAATGTATCAACTGCGGCAGTTGCGCGCGCCGCTGCAAAAGCTCATGTATCGACGCCAGGAACCACACCATTGACCTCAGCCGCTGTGTGGCCTGCATGGACTGCATCGATGACTGCTCCAAGGGGGCCATCAGCTTCACCACCCGCAAGGCCGCTGCGGCAAAGACCGCCGACTCTCCCAAGCCGGCCGACTCCGGACGCCGTTCCTTCCTGATAGCCGGAGCTATGGCTGCAGGAAGCGCAGCCGCCATCAAGGCCCAGAAGACGGTGGACGGTGGCCTTGCCGAGATTCTCGACAAAAAACTTCCGGCCCGTGCGACCAGGCTCGTTCCTGCGGGCAGTGTCAGCCTGAAAAATTTCTCCCAGCACTGCACCGCCTGCCAGCTCTGCGTGTCGGAGTGTCCCAACGGCGTTTTGCGCCCCTCTACCGACCTCAACACATTCATGCAGCCCCGTATGGAATTTGACCACGGGTATTGCCGTCCCGAGTGCCACGCCTGTTCGGATGTGTGTCCCGCCGGAGCCATCAGGCCGATAAGCTGGGAAGATAAAAGCTCAATCCAGATAGGCCATGCCGTATGGGTGGCCAAGAACTGCGTCGTCCTGGCTGACGATGTGGATTGCGGCAATTGCGCGCGCCATTGTCTCGTCGGGGCCATCACCATGGTGCCGTCTGACCCCTCCAATCCCGATTCCCGGAAAATTCCGGCCGTGGATGAGACACGCTGTATCGGCTGCGGGGCCTGCGAGAACTTATGCCCCGCCCGTCCTTTCTCGGCGATTTATGTCGAGGGCCACGAAATCCACCGAACCGTCTGATTTGAAACCATCATGAAATTCGACATATCACGCCGCGATTTCTTCCGCAAGACCTCTTTGGCCGCACTGGCCGCCTCTCCGCTGCTGACCGCATGCTCAGGCAGGAAGGATGGTGAGACCGCCGACAGCGACCTTCCCCAGACCCCCATCCCCACCGACCGGATGACCCACCGCGTCAATCCCTCCACCGGAGACAAGGTCTCGCTGCTCGGCTACGGCTGCATGCGCTGGCCGACAATGCCCGACCTCGACAACCCCGGGGAAGACCTCATCGACCAGGAGGAGGTGAACAGACTGGTGGACACCGCCATCAAGCACGGGGTCAACTACTTCGACACCTCCCCCGCCTACTGCAAGGGGCGGTCTGAAAAGGCTGTGGGCATCGCCCTCAGCCGCCACCCGCGCGACAAATATTTCATCGCCACAAAACTCTCCAACTTCGACCCATCCACCTGGTCGCGCCAGAAGTCGGAACAGATGTACCGCGACTCGCTGCGTCTGCTCCAGACCGACCATATCGACTATATGCTGCTCCACGCCATCGGTATGGGCAACGAACCGATGAAGGAATTCAACGCCCGCTATATCGACAACGGGATGCTCGATTTCCTCGCCGCCGAGAGGGAAGCCGGAAGAATACGCAACCTCGGATTCTCTTATCACGGCGACATACGCCTGTTCGACATGCTGCTCGACTGGCACGACAAATACAAATGGGACTTCGTGCAGATTCAGCTCAACTACCTCGACTGGGAACACGCCAAGGAAATAAATCCGCGCAACACCAACGCGGAATATCTCTACGGCGAGCTGGAGAAACGCGACATTCCGGCCGTAATCATGGAGCCGCTGCTCGGAGGACGCCTGTCAAAGCTCCCCGACCATGTCGTGAAGATGCTCAAAGAGCAGGAACCGCAGAAGTCGGTTGCCTCATGGGCATTCCGCTACGCCGGCACCTACCCCAAAGTGTTAACCGTGCTGTCGGGGATGACCTACATGGACCATCTCGAAGACAACCTGCGCTCATTCTGCCCCCTTGTCCCCCTGACAGGCGAACAGACTGATTTCCTCCACAAAGTCGCCGGCATCATCGCCAGCTATCCGACAGTCCCATGCAACGAATGCCAGTACTGCATGCCTTGCCCCTACGGGCTTGACATCCCCGCGGTCTTCGCCCACTACAACAAATGCGTCAACCAGGGGGAGGTGCCTGATTCACCCGAGGCAGAGAACTATGCAGAGGCCCGTCGCCGTTTCCTGGTCGGCTACGACCGGGCAGTCCCGAAACTGCGCCAGGCATCCCATTGCGTCGGCTGCCGGAAATGTGTGGGACATTGTCCCCAGAAAATAGACATTCCCGGAGAGCTGGCCCGTGTGGATGTCATAGCCGAAAGCCTGCGCCGTGGCACCCCTCCGGCAATGAGCGCGCTTGTGGCCCTTCTTGACAAGGGTGACACCTCACTGGTGATAGACAACGGTCGCCTGACAACCTACACCGGACGTGGGGTGGCCGACCTCCACCGTCTCCTGACCGAACATCCCCGCATGCTCCAGGGAGCCCGTGTCGCCGACAAAATCGTGGGCAAAGGTGCGGCCGCCCTGATGATTCTCGGCGGTGTAAAGGAGCTTTACACCCCTGTCATAAGCCGTCTCGCCCTCGAACTCCTCTCCGGATATGACATCAAGACCACCTATGACGAGGTGATTGACCATGTCGTGAACCGCGACAAGACGGGATGGTGTCCCGTCGAGACCCTATGCCGCGACCTTGCCACCCCCAAGGAGTGCCTGGCCGCCATCACTGAATTTTTGAAAAAATGAAGAATATCCGAAATTTCTGCATCATCGCCCATATCGACCACGGAAAAAGCACCCTGGCCGACCGTCTGCTCGAATACACCAAAACCATCGACTCGAAAGACCTGCAGGCCCAGGTGCTCGACGACATGGACCTCGAACGTGAGCGTGGAATCACAATCAAGAGCCACGCCATACAGATGAACTACCACCTTGACGGGGAGGATTACACCCTCAACCTCATCGACACCCCGGGGCATGTCGACTTCTCATATGAGGTCTCACGCTCCATCGCTGCCTGTGAAGGCGCGCTGCTAATCGTTGACGCGACCCAGGGAATCCAGGCCCAAACCATCTCGAACCTCTACATGGCCATCGATTCCGACCTCGAGATTATCCCGGTAATCAACAAGGTTGACCTCGAAAGCGCCAACCCCGACGAGGTGGAAGACCAGATTGTCGACCTGCTCGGATGCAAGCGTGAGGAAATCATCCGTGCCAGCGGAAAGACAGGCATCGGTGTGGAAGATATCCTGCGTGCGATTGTCGAACGCGTCCCGGCTCCCAAGGGTGACCCCGAGGCTCCGCTCCAGGCCCTGATTTTCGACTCGGTGTTCAATCCCTTCCGAGGCATCATCGCATATTTCAAAATCGAGAACGGCACAATCCGTAAGGATGACTTCGTGAAATTCGTCGCCACCGGAAAAGAATACCACGCCGACGAAATCGGAGTGTTGAAGATGGACCTCTCCCCCCGCAAGGAGCTGTCGGCCGGAAACGTGGGTTATATCATCTCCGGAATCAAGACCTCAAAGGAGGTAAAGGTGGGCGACACCATCACCCATGTAAGCCGCCCCGCCCCGGCCATCGCCGGCTTCGAGGAGGTAAAGCCCATGGTCTTCGCCGGAGTCTACCCCATAGAGGCAGAGGACTTCGAGAACCTGCGCAGCTCTCTTGAGAAGCTGCAGCTCAACGACGCCTCGCTCACATTCCAGCCGGAGTCTTCGATGGCCCTCGGCTTCGGTTTCCGCTGCGGATTCCTCGGACTGCTCCATATGGAAATCATCCAGGAACGTCTCAGCCGTGAGTTCAACATGGATGTGATTACCACCGTCCCCAACGTGTCATACAAGGTCTTCGACAAGAAAGGCAACGAGTCAGAGGTACACAACCCCTCGGGCCTCCCCGACATCACCCTTATCGACCACATCGAAGAGCCTTACATACGGTCATCGATCATCACCACCACCGACTTCATCGGCCCGATCATGACCCTCTGCCTTGGCAAGCGCGGTGAGCTTGTCAAGCAGGAATTCATCTCGGGCAACCGTGTGGAACTGATTTTCGACATCCCCCTGGGTGAAATCGTGATTGACTTCTACGACAAGCTCAAGTCAATATCCAAAGGCTACGCCTCATTCGACTACCACCTCCACGACTTCCGCAACTCAAAGCTCGTGAAACTCGACGTGCTGCTCAACGGCGAGCCGGTCGACGCGCTGTCGACACTGACCCACGCCGACAACGCCGTTCAGTTCGGACGCCGGATGTGTGAGAAGCTCAAGGAACTCATCCCCCGCCACCAGTTCGACATCGCCATCCAGGCTGCCATCGGCGCGAAAATCATCGCCCGCGAGACCATCAAGGCTGTCCGCAAGGATGTTACCGCGAAATGTTACGGCGGCGACGTCTCCCGTAAGCGCAAACTCCTGGAGAAGCAGAAAGCGGGAAAGAAACGAATGAAACAGATCGGGTCGGTGCAGGTGCCGCAGAAAGCATTCCTCGCGGTTCTCAAGCTCGACTGACGACTCCCACCCTCATTACTGACAACAAAGAGAGATGCCACCAGCGCAAGCGGGTGGCATCTCTCTTTGTTTGTGGGGCTTAAGGGTCATCAGCCCCTATTGTTCAGCTCTTGTTTATAAGTCAAGGGTAATGGTTCCGTGGATGGCAGTCATCAGTAGTTCCACTGGCAGGCAATCATACCGAGGTTGGTGTCACCGATGGTGCGGAGATCCGAAATCATATTGTAGCGGCAGTTGACATATGTGAGAGCCTGGTCGAAGGAGACGTCAAGCATTGTCAGCTGGTTGTTGTTGCAAAGCAGACGCTGGAGGAAAGTCTGGTTTGAGAGGGTCAGCTCGGTAAGGTCGTTGTAAGAGCAGTCGACAAAGAGAAGGTTGGGACAGTTGCTCACGGTGAGTTCCGAGAGGTTGTTGTATGAGCAGACGAGGTCGAGCAGACGTGAGCAGTTGTCAACGGCGAGCTGCTGCATATTGTTGTCGGTGCAGAGGAAAGAACTCAGCGAGGGGAGGTTGGAGACAACCAGTTTCTGGATTTCATTGTCATCCACATTCAGGTTCTGGAGATTGGTCAGACCTGAAAGCACCAGCCCGGAGAGCTTGTTGTAACCGCAATAGAGATTCTTGAGGTTGGTACAGTTGGAAACCTGCAGATTCTCCAGGTGGTTGCCCTGGCAATTGAGGGTCTTGAGGGTCGATGAGTTGGAGACATCGAGATCCACAAGGAGGTTGTTTGAGATGTTAACGGTCTCGATAAGCGGAGTGGCCGTGACGTCAAGGTCGGTCAGACGGTTCTTGTAGATGTTCAGGGTCACAAGGCCGGTGCATCCGTCGAGATCTGCCTTGCGCAACTGGTTGCGGGAGGCGTTGAGGTCGGCAAGCGCCGCGTCATTCTCGACAGAGAGGGATGAGAGCTTGTTGCGGGAGACATCCACCTTTGTCAGGGCGGTGAAACCTGAGAGATCGAGGCTGCCGGCCAGGTGCTTGTCCTTCCATTCGATTGCGGTCACATGGCCGTTCTCGACAGTAACCCCCTCCCATGTGGAGGGAGCCTTGAGATCGGTGATTTTGAGCGCCTGGGCATTGGTGGCATCCTTCTCGGCAGGTTCGGCCAGGAATGCCTGCAGCTGACGAAGTTCGTTCTTGTCGATTTTCTGGGCGAAAACAGTCACGCAACCCAGCATGAGAGTAATCAGTAATAGAGCTTTTTTCATATCTAAATAGTTGTTAGTGAATAGTCATTAACCGTGTTTCAGAATGTTTATACCTTATAAACACCACTCTTTTCAAAAAGTTGGGAATGGTTACAATCTTTTTTGAGGAGATATGAAAAGGGATATGTCAAGGCTGTCAACCGTGACGCCAGCCATTGACATATCACTTTTTGGAATCAGAGTCTGTTATGTCAGAATGCTTTCAGGCAGAGGTCGGTGACCCATATCCATAGCGGGCAGAAAGCGATGAACAGCACCACTGACAGGGCCAGCGACGAGGTTCCGGTGGCCACATATGTGTCATACTCGTCAGCGATAATCACACCCGAGAACGCGGGGGGCAACGCGCCGGCCACAACGAGCATCTTCAGGTTGAGGGGATCCATCTTGAAAATCAGGCCGACAATCAGCAGCAACGCCGGCATGACGATGAGTTTCATTATCGAACCGAGGACTGCCTGCCAGTTGATGGAAACCTTGACAGATGACAGGGTCACACCAGCGGCGAACACTGCCAGGGAGGCATTCGCTCCCTTGATGAGGTCGAATGAGGGGGACGCCCACTTCGGCCAGGGTATGCCGACAATTACCCATATGACGGCGAGGATAGGAGCCCAGGCAACAGGTTGTGCAAGGGCGTGGAGCACCGGCGCCCATGCCGAGGGGCGTTTCTTCCCGGCCGGCGTGGGGTTGGTCTTCTCAAGTGACGCGTTCAGCAAAGAGAGGCCGACAGGGATGCCGACGGCATTCACCACGATGCCCACGATTGCAACGACAAGGGCGACATAGGGGGTGGTGCCGAAGATTGGCTCCAGCACGGCGAACCCGAGGAAGCCGATTGTAGATGAACCGCTTATCAACGCCATGATGGCAGCATCAGCCCCTGTGTTTTTCTTGAAACACCACTTGTAGACGTAGTAGACCAGCATGAAACAGAACATCATCACTATCAGTGAAATCAGCGACAGCTTGATGTCCTGCACAAGCATCTCGCGGGAAGCGTCGACAATCGACACGAAAAGGGCGGCAGGCAATGCGTAGTCAAGCACGACCTTGTTGAACGCCTTCGCGTTCTCCCCGTTGAATATCCCTTTCTTGCCGGATATGTAACCGGCGAGCATCACGACGATGATAGGGACAATCGCGTATAATATAATATGTAACATATGCCTTGAAACGTGAGGGGTTAGCTATGGGTGGATTAGACAGTTATATCAATCAGGGGGGCCGGATTGAGGTAACCTATGTGGCCGCTCTCCTTGCCCGAATCTGCCGCGAGCTGCACATCAATAAGCGCCGGGGCCTTAGACGCTATCGCCTCTGCGAGGGCAGAAGCGAACTCGTCGGGGGTGGTCACATAATAGGTCTTGGCACCGAAAGCCTCACCGAGCTTGTCATACCGGGCGTTCACGTCAAGGGTCGTGGGCGCGGGGTCGGTCGTGGCATCGAGGGGTTTGCCGATACCGTTGTATATACCGCCGTTGTTGAAGACGCAGACCGTCACCGGAAGTTTGAAACGGCATATGGTCGAGAAGTCCATGCCTGAGAAACCGAAGGCGGAGTCACCCTCGATGGCCACCACCGACTTGCCGGTGGAGACAGCCGCCCCGATGGCCGAACCCATGCCCATGCCCATGACAGCCCATGTCGCGCAGTCCACTCGATGACGGGGAAGAGACATGTCTATCGTGTCGCGGGTATCGTCAAGGGTGTTTGCTCCCTCGTTGACGAGAATCACATCAGGATTCCCCTCAAGGACAGGCTTGGCCGCACTCAGCGCGCTCCAGTGGGTCATCGGCACAGTCTTGGCTGACAAACGCTGGGCGAATTTGGCGTTCTTCTCCTTGGTGAGGGCCTGCAGGCCGGGTACCCATCCGGGGTCGACCGAGAGGGTGGCGCCTTTAAGCTTTGTCAGCATTGCCTCCAGCGAACTGCGGAGGTCGCCGATTACCGGCGCGTCGATATGGCGGTTGCAATCGATTTCCTGGGGATCGATGTCGAGCTGGATGAACTTACCCTGCGGATTCCATTTGCCGTGGCCCCGGCTGAGCAGCCAGTTGAGACGCGCGCCGACGAGAACGACAACATCCGCCTCCTCCATTATCTGCGAACGGCAGGAAAGCGCGCTGAGGGGATGATTGTCGGGAAGCAGCCCCTTGGCCATCGACATCGGGTAATAAGGAATGCCGGTTGTCTCCACAAGCTCCTTCAACAAATCCTCTACCTGAGCATACGCCGCGCCCTTTCCGAAGAGGAAGGCTGGCTTTTTCGCGGAGGCGAGAAGCGACACCGCGCGGTCAACCGACTCGGCCGATGGGACAACACGCGGACAGGGATCGACCGGAACCTGCAGCAGCGATTCGGCCACATCATGGTCGAGCACTTGTCCGAGGGCCGGAGTGGTGATGTCGAGATAAACTCCGCCGGGTCGTCCCGAAACCGCAGCTCGGTAAGCCCTGACAACACCTGTGGGAATATCCTCCGCCTTGTTGACGCGATAGGCCGCCTTCACAAGAGGCTTAGCCATGTTGAGTTGGTCAAGCCCCTCATAGGTGCCCTGGTCAAGGTCGATAGGCTCACGCTCGGAAGACCCTGAAATCTGAATCATCGGGTAACAGTTGACCGTAGCGTTTGCCGTCGCGGTAAGCCCGTTCAGAAATCCGAGTGAGGAGACAGTCAGCAGGACACCCGGTTTTCCGGTGAGGTAGCCATGGGTCTGGGCCGCCATCCCCGCCTGCTGTTCGTGGCGGAATCCGACGAAACGTATCCCCTCTCCCTGGGCGATATAGGCGACCTCGGTCACAGGGATCCCTACAAGGCCATACATTGTGTCTATCCCCACTTTCCGGAGGGCGCGGGCGAGAAGGTACATGCCTGTCACCTGCTGGGGGAATTTCGGGGAAGAAGAAGCGCAGCCGCAATTTTGGGCATTGCCGCATATTGTTGAGTTCGTATCTGACATATAGCGTATGTTTTTAATTACTTATGATTAAAAATTAAGTTGTTAAGTTTTCAAGCGCCTGCCCGTGACCAGCCACTGACGACGGTCGACAGGGGGGCCGGCCGGGGTGCAGGTGCCGAAAACGAAACAACCTAAACCTAAAAACTTAACAACTCTATGGTTTCGGGGATTACCACACGACTTCACGCGGATGAGGGTGAGGCGTCTCCCTGCTCAGGGGTTACTGTTTGGGAAGAGGAGCTGTTGTGCCATTATTGGCGAACGACGCTATTTCCTCGTCAGTGTAACCGTATGCCTTCAGAACCTCGTCGGTGTTGCCTCCGAGGGTCGGGCACGGGCCATATGTGGGTTGGAAGTTTGACAATGTGAAGGGTACTCCGACAGTGACGAACTCACCAATCTTGCCTCCCTGGTCAATCTTGACGAGGGTGTTGCCGTCATACAGGGTCTCGTCTGTCATAATCTCCTTGGTGTTGAGCACCGGAGCCACCGGCACGCCTGCTTTCGAGAGAATCTCGGTGACCTCATATTTCGTCTTGTCTATGGCCCATTCCCCGATGCGCTTGTAGATGGCCTGTTTGTTGCGGTCTCTGGCATCAGCGGTGTTGAAGTCGGGATTGGTGAGCCAGTCTTCGAATCCGAGAGCCTTGCAGGCCAATTCGAAATCTTTGGCTCCTCGCTGGAGTATGATATAAGCGTAGGCATTGGGGTCTGTCTCCCAACCCTTGCACTTGTATGTCCAACCAAGCACACCTGACCCTTCCTGGTTGCCGCTGCGGGGCACGAAATCTCCGAATTTCTGGTCGGGATACTGCGGGAACTGGGTCAGGTAGCCGATGCGGTCGAGCGTAAGCTGGTCACGCGTCTTGATACGGCAGAGGTTGAGGCAGGCGTTGTGCATCGACTGGTAGACGAAGCTGCCTTCCCCGGTGTGCTGCCTCTGGAGCAGCGCGGCCAGGATACCGATTGTGCAGTGCATGCCCGTGTTGGAGTCACCGAGGGCCGCTCCCGACTGGGTAGGGATATTGTCAGGGCCTTCCCACCATCCGGTGGTGGAGGCTGCTCCGGCAGTGACCTGTGCCACAGGCTCATATGCCTTTAGATTCTTGTATTTGGACGATAGGGGGAAACCCTTGATGGTCGCATAGACACAGCGGGGATTTATTTTGTGTACTTCTTCCCAGCTGAACCCGAGCTTGTCCATTGCTCCGGGATGCAGGTTCTCGATGAAGACATCCGCGGTCTCGAGAAGTTTGGTGAGGATTGCCTTGCCGTCGGGGGTGGCTGCGTCAAGCGCAAGCGACTTCTTGTCGGAATTGAGTTGCAGGAAGTAGTAACTCGGGCAATCAGGGTCGAACTGCAACTCGTCGCGGGTGGCGTCACCCGTTCCGGGACGTTCGATTTTGATTACATCTGCTCCGAGCCACGCCAGGAGCTGTGTACAGGAAGGGCCGGATTGAACACTTGTGAAATCAATCACTTTAATGCCTTGAAGAGGAGCGGTATTCATAATTGACAGAGGTTCTTGACTTTTGGTCGTATATCGTATGTTTTCGTATGCCGGGCGGAAAGTTTGTCCCGATTTCTTGAATCTGGTTTTATAACGCTTCCCCGATTTGTTTGGTTCAAGAAACTTCTCTTCGCCAAAGTTTTTTACCACTCCCTACTTACATCCCTGAAATAAATGTGTCAGACCAGGCAATGCCGATTGGTCTGACACATTTTATTTCAGGGATGTCTTTATTTCAGGGATGTCTTTTCCGTCCAGAAGAGCGGCACAATTCAGAAGAGGAGCATAATACGGTAGGCCGCAAACGCCAGAATCCACGCCACCGCTGTGTTATAGAATATGGTGAACGCGCCGTAACCCCAGTGGCCGGTCTCCTTGACTATCGCCACCACCGTAGCCAGGCAGGGGCAATAGAGCAGGATGAAAATCATAAATGCCAAAGCCGCGGCAGGAGTGAAATCAGGTTCTCCGGTGGCCGGGTTCAACGCGGTAAGGCGTGTCGACAGGGCCTGGTCGGTCGCCTCGTCTGAGCCTGTGTACAGTACTCCGAGGGTCGACACCACTATCTCTTTGGCCGGTATCCCGGCGACGATGGCCACAGTTCCCTGCCATGAACACCCGAGGGGTTCCATCACCGGCTGCACTGTCTTTCCGACACTTTCGAGATATGAGTCCCTGGAGGGGTCATCTGCGTTTCCGAGGGGGAAATAGTCGAGAGCCCACACAATGACAGAGGCCACAAGTATGATGCCTCCCATCTTCTGGAGATACTGTTTCCCTTTCCACCACATATGACGGAGCGAGGTTTTCATTGTGGGGACGCGGTAAGGGGGCAACTCCATCACAAACGGAGTCTCGTCAACCTTGAAGAAGAAACGGCGGAGCATCCTGGCGGTCACCATAGCCACCACTGCCCCAAGCAGATACATGCCGAGGAACACCAATGCCGCGTGGGCGCTGAAGAATGTGCCTATAAGAAGCACATACACCGGCAGACGCGCCGAACAGGACATAAAGGGGGTTATCAGCACAGTTATTATCTTGGAAGAGCGGCTTTCGATTGCGCGGCATGCCATCACCGCAGGCACATTGCAGCCGAAGCCCATTACCAGCGGTATGAACGACTTGCCGTGAAGCCCTATCTTGTGCATCAGTTTGTCCATTATGAAAGCCGCACGGGCCATATACCCCGAGTCCTCCATAAATGAGATGAAGAAGAATAGAATCATGATGTTGGGGAGGAAGACTATCACCCCGCCGACACCTCCGATGACTCCGTTGGCCAGCAAATCTTTAAGTGGGCCGGGGGCCATGTTCTCCTTCACGAACGCGGCCAGCCAGTCTATGCCTTCCTGAATCCAGTCGGCGGGATATGCGCCGATGAAGAAT
The DNA here is from genome assembly GCA_947177635.1 of uncultured Porphyromonadaceae bacterium. GTDB lineage: Bacteria > Bacteroidota > Bacteroidia > Bacteroidales > Muribaculaceae > UBA7173. The sequence continues at coordinate 27,360 of CAMWVQ010000001.1, forward strand.
GTGAACCAGAAGATGAACGCCATCACACACAGGAACAGCGGGAAACCGAAAAGACGGCTTGTGACGAACGCGTCGAGGATGTGGGTTGTCGAGACAGCCTGCTCCTGGGGCTGTTTCATCGTCTCGGCGAGCGCGCCGGAGATGAAGCCATACTTGTCGTCGGCAATCAGTGAGGAAATATCCTCTCCCGGGTTATGACGTTCGAGATACTCAAGCTGACGATTGCGCAGGGCAAGCAGCTCATCGGCTTTTTTTGACTCCCTTACAAGCTCCTCGATTTCAGCGTCGCGCTCCAGAAGCTTGATTCCGAGGTAACGGGCACAGAACTGCTGATTTATGGTCTTATCACGCTTGAGGGCATCCTTGATTTCAGAAAGTGACTTTTCAAGGTCCTGGCTAAGTTTCACATGTACATGGCGCACCACCGGGTTTTTCCCCTCATAAACCTGTATGATGGTGTCGAAAAGCCGGTCGACCCCTTCGCCGGTACGGCTCACTGTCGGCACTACCGGCACCCCTATCATATTTCCCAGGGCCTCGTAGTCAAGAACCGCCCCTGACCGGCGGAGCTCGTCATACATGTTCAGGGCTATGACCATCGAATGGTCCATATCAATAAGCTCGGTTGTCAGGTAGAGGTTGCGCTCGAGGTTTGAAGCATCCACCACGTTGACAATCACATCGGGATTGTGGTCTTTGAGATATGTCCTGACATACCTCTCTTCAGGGGAGTATGCCGACAAGGAATATGTGCCGGGAAGGTCCACGATGTTGAACGTGTATCCCCCGTGTCTGAAAGTACCGGTCTTGGAGTCAACTGTGACACCGGAATAATTGCCCACATGTTCCTTGGCTCCAGAAGCGATGTTGAACAGCGAAGTCTTGCCGCAGTTGGGATTGCCGATGAGGGCCACATTGATGGTGTGGCGGCGTCCCACAAACTCGCCATGGCTATGCTCGTCGAGAGCCCCGTCATCAACCATAGTGTGATCAGACGCGAACGCCAAATGACTCCCCGCATCCTTTTCGGGCCTGTTATCCTCTTTTACGGAAGACACATTTATTGGCATCACCTCGATAAGCGACGCCTCGGTGCGACGCAAAGAGACCTCATAATTCATAAGCCGGTATTTGACCGGATCGCGCAGCGGAGCCGCCAGCAACGCGGTTATCTTGCGACCTTTCACGAAGCCCATCTCCATCACCCTTTTGCGGAACGCCCCGTGACCGAGGATTTTCACAATCACCGCCGATTCGCCGGTCTTCAGATCTGATAGTCTCATATTATCTCGGAAATATTCTTAAAAATGCGCTGCAAAGGTCGTAAAAAATAAATCGCAGTGCAAAAAAACCGCTTCCGAGCAGCCTATTAAGCCCCCAATCTAACTTTATTTAACACTTTTTCCATCCTCTTATTCCGAATCAGTCCGATTAAGAGAATGATTTCCGGTTATTGTGGTTTACCGGGAAGCTCCTGAATTTCGGTTATCGTCATCGGTCAGAAAACAGGTCAGGAGAGGGTTATCTGGGTAGCGGCGACGGGAGTCTGGAGGAAGAGGGAGGCCATCGGGGAGAAGGTGTCGGCGCTTTCGGTGGTTAGATAAGCCGATGACGAGGTGCGTGAGATTGTCTGCTCTATCTCGGGATGGCGGCGGAGGTAGTCGGCCAGTGAGGCGGCGACAATCTCTCCCTGGGCGATTAGGTTCACCCCGTCAGGAAGCGCTTCCCTTATCTTGGGATAAAGGATGGGGTAATGGGTGCAGCCGAGAATCACGGTGTCGATGGCCGGGTCTGCGGTCATCAACGCGTCGGCATCCTGCTTCACGAAGTAGTCTGCGCCGGACTTGTCGGCCTCATTGTTCTCTACCAGCGGCACCCACATCGGGCAGGCGTGGCCGGTAAGCACCATGCCGGGGAACAGTTTCTCGACTTCAAGGCGGTAGGAGTCGCTGCGCACTGTGCCCGGCGTGGCGAACAACCCGACATGGCCTGTCGCTGTCAGCCGGCCTATCGCCTCGACCGTCGGACGTATCACCCCGAGTACCCTCCGCGAGGGGTCGATGACGGGGAGGTCGTTCTGCTGTATGGTGCGCAGGGCCTTGGCTGAGGCTGTGTTGCAGGCGAGAATCACCAGACGGCATCCACGTGAGAAAAGCTCGTTGACAGCCTGAAGCGTGAAACGGTAGACGATGTCAAACGACCGCGTCCCGTATGGGGCGCGGGCGTTGTCACCGAGGTATAGATAGTCATATTCGGGGAGCATCTTCCTGATTTCCCGCAGAATAGTCAGGCCTCCGTAACCTGAGTCGAACACCCCTATGGGTGATTCCATCGGTCTGAGAGTCATTTCTGGTTGCGTACGATAACAGCCGTGGCGTCGTCGGCCTGTGATTTGAGGAACTCACGCGCCTCTGTCCAGCTGTAGAAGGGGGCGATGGATGATTCTATCGGCAGCCTGACATCGTGCTCGTTCATCATGAATTTCACGATGATGTCGCCGTCACCATTTACGGGCCTGAAGAATATGGCCTGCATGTTTGAGGCCATCGGGGTCACCTTGAAGTTCGTCCAAGCCTCCTCTACCTTTTCAGGATCAGACTCCTCCCCACAGAAACCGTCGAATTTCATTAGCGCGGCCAAGGGGGTGATGTTGCCGTCGTGGCCGAAACGCAATGTGGCTCCTGACTTCCCCTCCCGGATATACTCATCGGCCGTCAGGATGATGTTGTCGAGCAGATTCCTCGCGTTGGCGACAATCAGCCCTTCCGACATCGGGAAAGAGGCGTTATGGATATAGAAGGAGAGGTTGTTGACCCTCCAGAGGGAATAAAGCTCATCAGGGGTGAACATGTCGAAGAATGACACCGGAGTCTCCATGTTCTGCATATCCACGGCCACCCAGTAAAGCCCCCACATCAGTTCGGAGGGGGAAAGCGGCAACCCTTCGGTCGATGTGAAAAGGTCTCCGACAAGACGCTCGGGATGGATGTTGGCTTTTTCGAAATCGTCATATGTCTCTTTCCACGGGCCACGGTCTGAGTTCCATTCGGCCGCCTGCGGCGTCCACCAGCAAAGATGGCTCATCCAGCGTTTTGAAGACTCCTTCGGTATGACCAAAGAGGGATTCAGCTCCTTCAGACCTTCGCAGAACGCCAGCATCGAGTGGGCGCAACGCATCACCTGGGTGGAACGCGCGGTAATCACCGCACTGTCGCCGAACACCGTCGGATATGCCTGGAACATCCTGCGGGCAATCCCTTTATGCTGGCGCGCACCAAGGGGGGTAAGTTCCCCTCCCCTGCCGTCTGCTTCTTTCCATACTTCCCAGAGACGCCCCATTACCTCCACACCTTTGGGTGTGAGAACTCCGAGGGAATCGGCTTTACGGAAATGGTCGAGAACCCTGACATAGTCTTCATCTGAGATCAGGTATCGCGAACCATGTCGCCCGTAGTGGGATATGTAAAATGCCTCATAGCCCTCCGGAGCCGCAGCCAGCGATTCATCAGGGCCGGGATAAGCGTAATACACGCCTCCCGCCTTGGCGGGATTGGCGAAGACTTCCTCTTTCACAGACTCCGCGGAGGAGATGAATGGGCCCGATAGGGCAAACAAAAATGCCGCTACGGCAAGGTGTTTCTTTATTTTGCTGAACATGGATGAGATGAACGATTTTATTGCCAAAGGGGCGGGGACGTCTGAATTCGCGTCCCCGCCTCTTTATACGGAATTGTCAGTTGACTGATTTACATGATGCCGCGCTCGCGGAGCTTGCACTGCCAGGTCCACGCGTTGCGCAATGTTTCCTCAATGGGTGTGGAGGCTGTCCAGCCGAGCACATTGTTGGCGCGCTCGGGATTGGCCCACACTTTCTCGATGTCACCCGCGCGACGGGGAGCGATCTTGTGGGGAACCTTCACCCCTGTTGCTTTCTCAAAGGCGTTGATGAGGCCGAGAACGCTCATACCGTTGCCAGTGCCGAGATTGAAAATCTCCACCTTCTCGTCTGACTTGTCCTCAAGCATACGCTCCACAGCGATGACATGCGCCTTGGCCAGATCCACAACATCGATATAGTCGCGGATGCATGAGCCGTCGGGAGTGTTGTAGTCGTCGCCGAAGACGCTAAGCTCCTTGCGGATGCCCATGGCGGCCTGGGTCAGGAAAGGCACCAGGTTCTGGGGCACTCCGTTGGGAAGCTCGCCGATTTCAGCCGAGGGATGGGCGCCCACGGGGTTGAAGTAACGCAGCAGGACACTCTTGAACGGAGCGCCTGCGTTGATGACGTCGGTAATGATTTCCTCTGAAATCTGCTTGGTGTTGCCGTAAGGTGAGGTAGCCTTTTTAATCGGCGATTCCTCGGTCACAGGATTCACGTCAGGCTCACCATAAACGGTGCAGGATGATGAGAACACTATACCTTTGACATCATATTTCCCCATCATGTCGAGGAGGTTCATCAAGGTATTGAGGTTGTTGCGATAGTAGAGCAACGGCTTCTGCATCGACTCGCCGACTGCTTTAGAGGCGGCGAAGTTGATGATTCCCTTGATGCCGGGATATGTGTCGAAAAGGATTTTTACGGCAGTGAGGTCGGTGCAGTCGGCCTCAACGAATTCGGGGCGGATGCCGGTGATTCGCTCTATGCCGTCAAGAACCTCACGGTTGGAGTTTGAGAGATTGTCGATTATGACAACGGGGTATCCGGCCTTCTGAAGCTCTACCACGGTGTGGGAGCCGATGTAGCCGGTACCGCCGGTCACAAGTATTGCGGGTTTCATTGTATTCGGTTTGTTTTAGAACAACTTTTCAGGATAAGTGCCGTTCTTGTGGAGCTCGGCGAATTTCTCCACCACTCCGGGACGGTCGGCGGCATATGTCACGCCGAACCAGCGAGAATCTGTGTCGAGAACCTTGATAGTGGCCTCGCCGTTCTTGATGAGGGTGTCGATACAGAGGGGGATGAAGAACTCAGCCTTGGGTGTGTTGAGGTCCTTCTCAAGGAACTTGCGGAACTCGCGGTCTGAGAATTCGAAGTAATCGGGTGTGAATCCCCAGAGGTTCATCGACACGGGGGTCATCGGGTCGAGGGTCTGCTCAACGCCATTCTCGTCGGTGAAGACGATGCGGCCATCGGGGGCATAAGAGATTGCGGTGCGCTCAACCACACCAGTGAGGTTGCCGTCGGCAGTGGAGCATACGCCACGGGCCACGGAACCATTCTCGGTCATTGTGTTGCCCACACGGAAGCCTACCATGCAGTAGTCACCCTTGCGGTCGCGGGGACGATTGAGCTCTTCGGCGATTACCTTGAAAGCGTCGCGTCCGTAGAAGTCATCGGCATTGATTACGGCAAAAGGCTCGTTGATGACCTCTTTCCCCATCAGGACGGCATGGTTGGTACCCCAGGGTTTTGTGCGGTCTTCGGGGCAAGTGAACCCTTCGGGGAGCTTGTCGGTCGACTGGAAGACAACCTCGACGGGAACATGTCCCTCATATTTTGATAAGATTTTCTCGCGGAAATCCTTCTCGAAATCTTTGCGGATCACGAAAACGACTTTGCCGAAGCCAGCCTGAAGGGCATCGTAGATGGAGTAGTCCATGATGGTTTCGCCATTGGGGCCGAGAGGATCGAGCTGCTTGAGGCCGCCGTAACGGCTGCCCATTCCGGCAGCGAGAACAAAGAGTGTAGGTTTCATTTATGTCTTGTCGTTTGTTGTTTAAATGATATGGAGAGGAAGGAGAAGGGGCAGGTGGATGGTCTGGAGTTGCTTACTCTGAGATTCTGCGCGCGCCGTCAGAGATGATAACGGGAATCACCACGGGTTCGTGGCCATAGCGGGCGTTGAACTTCTCCTTGGCGGTGGCGATGAAGCTGTCGTAAAGGTCATCCTTGACGAGGTTGATTGTGCAGCCGCCGAAACCGCCACCCATGATTCGCGAACCGGTCACACCGCATTCACGTGCAATCTCGTTGAGATAGTCGAGTTCGACGCAGCTCACCTCGTAGTCTTTCGAGAGGCCGTCGTGGGTCTGGTACATCTTCTCGCCGACGGTCTCAAGGTCTCCCTTGACAAGGGCGTCGCAGACAGCGAGCACGCGCTCTTTCTCCTCAATGACATATTTGGCGCGGAAGTAGTCTTCGGCGGTGATGTCGCTGCGGACTCCGTTGAGCATCTCCATTGTTGCGTCACGGAGGGTCTCCACACCAAGGGTCTTGGCTACACGCTCACAGCTCTGGCGGCGCTTGTTGTATGGGGAGTCAACCAAGGCATGCTTCACCTTGGAGTCAAGCAGGACGAGCTTGTAGCCGTCGGCCTTGAAGGGGAAGTATTCAAATTCCATCGAACGGCAGTCGAGGCGCATGAGGTTGTCCTGCTTGCCGAAGACTGAGGCGAACTGGTCCATGATGCCGCAGTTCACGCCGCAATAGTTGTGTTCGGTTGACTGACCGATGCGGGCAAGCTCGAACTTGTCTATCGTGTTGCCGTTGAAGAGGTCGTTGAGGGCGAAAGCGAAGCAGCTTTCAAGGGCGGCCGATGAGCTGAGGCCGGCGCCAAGGGGCACATTGCCTGCGAAAACGGCGTCGAAGCCTTCGACTTTGCCGCCACGCTTGATTATCTCGCGGCAGATGCCGAAGATGTAACGGGCCCACTGCTGGGTGGGGGCATCCTCCTCTTTAAGGCCGAATTCGGCGTACTCGTTGATGTCGACAGAGAAGACACGCACCTTGTCGGTGGCGTTGGGGGCGATTTCCGCCATGATGACCTTGTCTATGGCCCCGGGGAATACGAATCCGCCGTTGTAGTCTGTATGTTCACCGATGAGATTGATACGTCCGGCCGACGCGTAGACGATTCCGTCCTTGCCGAATTTCTCCTTGAAGATGGAGTTGATTTTTTTTTGCATGAGATATTAAGGTAATCAGTTAGTTGGTTTGAAAGTCCTGAATGGTGAGAGGGCTTCTGTGGGGCGTCCCTCCTTGAAGCAGCTCTTGTCGTAGCCGCCGTTGTATCCGGCAGGGGCTTCCGGTTCCCAGTAGAAAATCCCTTCGAAGGATTTGGTGGCCTTGTACTCGTCAAGCAGGCGTGTGAGCATCTCGGCGCACTCCTTGTCCATGTCGTAATGGAGGCCGATCTCGCAAATCATCACAGGTCTGCCGTAGCGCTCCTTGACACGTTTGATATTGGCTATAAGCTGGTCTGTCTGTTCCTCCCACTTGTCGTAAGGCCAGGGGTAGAACGACATACCCATCATATCGTAATTCACATTGTTCTTCTCCATAAGGTCGAAGAACCAAGTGTAAAGTTCCTCGTTGTGGCCACGGTCTATGTGGAGGATGACGGGGGCGTCGGGGTAGACCTGCTTGGAGGCCTTGTATCCGGCTTCAAAAAGTTCGGGGAAATGGTGGGCGTCCTGGTCCTTGACCTCTCCGACAGGGAGCATCATTCCATAGGGCACCTCATTGCCGACCTGCACCCACTTCACATCTATATCAGCCTCCTTGAGGGCGGAAAGCACATCTGTGACATGGGCGGCAACCGCCTCTTTCAGCTCCGGAACCGACAGCCCTTTCCAGGCCGCCGGCATTCTCTGCTGGCTGGGGTCGGCCCAGGAGTCGGAAAAATGGAAATCAATCATCAGGGGGAGGTTGAGCTGGCTGGCGCGGCGTGCCTTGAGCAGCACATCCTCCTTCCCGTTCCAGCCTCCTTCGGGATTGACCCAGACACGCAGGCGGATGGCGTTGATTCCACACTCATCTTTCAGCAGCTTTATGGCGTCGGCCTCATTACCGGCAGCGTCATAGAACTTCTCCCCTGCCGCTTCGAGCTCGGTAATCCAACCCACATCCGCTCCAAGAGGGAAACCGTGGTATTGACCACAGTGTCGGAGGGGAAATCTGTTGGGACAGACGGCGTGGCGGCCACCGTTGCCATGCCTGACATAGCGGCCGAGCCATATACGGCCAACGCGGCGAGGAAGATTCTCGCCGATGAAAGAAACCTTGATGAGTAATTTTCCATTTCGTGAATAGGTTTGCCTGGAGAAAGATAAAAGGGAGACCCTGATTAGCCGTCCCTAATTTTCTGCAAATATACTAAAAATATCAATACCCCATATGTCAAAATTTAGAAAAAATTGTTAGTTTTGTAGGATGGAATCACCTCCGCCACACCTCTCTACAACTCCGCGCGATTCCGCCCCTACGATTTGACACATATATAACAGATTCTACAAAGACTTCATTTATGAAAATCCAACATTCCCTAAAGCTTGCAACTCTCTCCGGACTATGCTTCGCCGCCTTGACCGGCTGCGGCTCACTCCAGAAATCAGGAGTCTCCGGTTCGGAAGGACGGGTGGTGACCCTTGCCGACGGACGGCAGGTTGTCGTCAGCGGCCAGAAAGAAGCCTCACAGTCGTCAGCGTCAACCGACGCCAGGAAAGACAAGAAACTAACGCCCCCGAAAGGCGACGGGAAAAACAGCCCAGCGAAACCTAAGAAACCCAAGAAGAAAAAAGAACAACAGCAAACCACTGACCGCGAGGCGGTAGGCACCACTGTCATATGCGACAACGACGCCCATCTCCATCCAGCTGCCGGGACAGCAGCCGAAAGCGACAAGCTCAAGACAGCAGCAGTGGAGGATTTCTCGCTCAACGGCGAATGGACAATACAATCGGTCAGGGACAACGCCGTGACCGGTGAAGAACGCCCCTATGTGACCTTCGACCTGGCCGCGAAGCGGTTCTATGGCAACAACGGCTGCAACTATATCAATGGCGACCTCACCGTCGAGCCCGACAGCTCCTTGAAATTATCCAACATGATTTCGACAATGAGAATGTGTCATGATGATCAATACCAGTACCTTATCAACCTGGCCCTCGATGACGTGACTTCATATTCGGCGCGACGAGACAGGCATGAGATTCTGCTTGACCTCAAAGACTCCGCCGGCAGGACCATCCTCGTGCTGCGCAGACACAACATGGACTTCCTCAACGGGGCCTGGAATGTGACTGAGCTAAACGGCTCCAAGCTGGTACAGGAGGATGACGCCACCATGACATTCGACACCACCGACCTGAAAATCCACGGCACCACGGGCTGCAACATCTTCAACGGGGAGCTTTTCATCGACCCCGACAAGACGACATCCCTGCAAGTACTGAAACTTGCCACAACAAGGATGGCCTGTCCGCCCGACTCCCGCGAGACAGAGTTCCTGCTCGCCCTCGAATCGGTGGAAACAGCCAAGGCCGACGGTCACAACGAGGTCACTCTCTATGACACCGAAGGCAAACCCCTCTTCAAGCTCGTAAAGGTAGACCTGAGGGAGGACACCCCGGCTGAATGACCGTCAAAGCCATACGGTCCAACCTCTCAAAGCCCGGCGGCGTTATCAGGAACGATTCCGAATAATGCCGTCAGGCTTTTTATTTGTCCGCATCCATTAAAAACATAGTTTCTTGGAAGTTAGCTTCAGAAAGCCGTATGTTTCAATTGTGTTTCACAATCATAACTACCTAATTATAAATCCATTGCGAGGCGTGGTTTAAGCTTTTGTTTATACTGGCAGATAAACTGCTGAAAAACAGTTGTCTTTAACTTGACCTGAAATATCCAAGAGATTTGGTGTTTGTTTTTATGAAAAAATAATCCGAATTTTGTAGTGGAAAAAGACAACTTCACGACTGAGTTTCACAATGCAGCAAAATCATCTACAACTCTGGGAGGAATGTCGCACCATCTTGCGTGACAACCTCCCGGCGGAACAGTTCCGCGCCTGGTTCGAGCCGATTGCCTCGCTGGGCTTCGAGGATGGGAAGCTTACGCTTGCCGTCCCCTCCCCCTTCTGTTCCGAGTATATCGAGAACAATTATCTCTCCATTCTCGGGCCTACCCTCCGCCGCGTTTATGGCGAAGGGGTGAAACTCTTTTACAAGTTCAACCAGATCAGCAACCACCCCGAAACAGCAATCACCGAGGGTGGACTCTCGTCATCCCCGGTTCTCAGCCGTCAGGGACACGGTCTTTTCCAGACTCCCGTAGCCGCCACTTTCGACTCGCAGCTCAATCCCCGTTACACATTCGAGAATTACTGCAGCTCGACCTCCAACAAAATCGCCCGCGCTATCGGTGAGGCAATCGCCAACGACCCCAAGCTCAAGACCTTCAACCCCCTGTTTGTCTTCGGGCCGACCGGTGTGGGCAAGACCCACCTCATCCAGGCCATCGGCATCAAAATCAAGGAACACAATCCGCTGGCCCGCATATTATATGTTAGCGCGCGACTCTTCGAGAGCCAGTTCACCGTGGCCGCACGCAACGGAAAGGTCAACGAGTTCATAAACTTCTACCAGAGCATCGACACTTTAATCATCGATGACATACAAGACCTGGTAGACAAGGACAAGACGCAGAACACCTTCTTCCATATCTTCAACCACCTTCACCAGAACCAGAAACAGATCATCCTCTCCAGCGACTGCTGCCCCACGCAGCTCAAGGGTATGACAGCCCGTCTGATTTCACGTTTCAAATGGGGTATGACCGTCGAACTGGAGAAGCCAGACCTGGCCCTGCGCCGCATGGTGCTCCAGCTGAAGTCAGAGCAAGACGGGCTCTCGCTGGCTCCCGAGGTTATGGATTTCATCGCCGAGAATGTCACCAACTCGGTGCGCGAGCTGGAAGGAATCGTGGTCTCGCTGCTGGCCCACGCCACAGTGCTCAACCGCGAGGTGACAGTCGACCTGGCGCGCCACGTTATGAACAATGTGGTCAAGCTCCACAAAAAGTCATCCATCAATTTCGAGATGATTGCCCAAGGGGTTGCCAGCCACTACAAAATCGACTCAGACCTTCTCTTCGCCAAGACCCGCAAACGCGAGGTTTCAGACGCCCGTCAGATGGTCATGTACATGGCCAAGAAATACGCCAAGATGTCGCTGACCGCCATCGGCGCGCGCCTGTCGCGAAACTACGCCACAGTGATTCACGGCTGCAAGAACATCGAGGAGCGCCTCCCCTACGAGAAGCAGCTCCAGGAGGATGTGGCCTCAATAGAGAAAGTCATACTGGCCTGACATCTCAGGCAGGATTCAACAAACGGTTGGCGGGCGCGGATTCTGATTCGCGCCCGCCAACCGTTTGTTTCGGAATCACTTTTTATCATACGGAACAACCGAAAGCCTTCACTGCTTCAGGAAGCCCGACGCTGCGAGAAACTCCAGGAATTTCACCGAGAAAAGCTCATTGTTCGCCTTGGGATAACGGATGTCTGTAAAGACCTGGGCGAGCGTCTGCTTGCCGTTCTCCTTAACGAATCCACGCGAATCCTCACGCGCCTCCTTCCCGGCATAGAGGCTGTTGATGCGGTCTGGTGTGTATGGGTGATATTTCCCCTCATGCAATATGGCCTCCAACGGGAGCCGCCCTACCTCTACCCCATCTTCGGCAGGATACCCGACGGTGAGGGTTATCACCGGCACCACCAGTTCGGGCAGTTCAAGCGCGTCGGCAATCTCCCGGGCATTGTAAGTAGTCGTTCCGAGCCAGCAGACACCCAGCCCTTCCTGTTCGGCCACGGTGTTAAACTGCTGCGCGAAGGCAATGGCGTCAATTGCCGCAGCCATAAAGGATTGCAGGTTGTCGTAGCAGGGAGTCGCGTCGCGCTCCTCACACCATCTGGAAAAACGGTGGAAGTCAGCGCAGACCGTGATTACCGCCTGCGCGCCCATCACCTGCGGCTGGTTGAAATGGGCCGGGGCCAGACGGCGTTTCCCCTCCTCGTCGGTGGTCACGACCGCAGAGTAAAGCTGCATGTTTCCCGTGGTCGGGGCATGTGAAGCCTTCTCCAGCAACTCATTGAGCATCTCGGCGGGAACAGGGCGGTCGGAATAGCGCCTGATGGTGCGGCGCTCTCTCCAGTAGTCTTTCATATTCGGTGGAAAGTTTATGTTGTTGGGTTGCAATTACAGTATGATTTCCGTTCAGCATCATACAGGTGAATGACGCCCATATGCCTGGCGCCAACCCCTCCGCAAAGTTAAGCCTTATTTCCCAATTATGAAACCCCAGAACCAACCGGGGAAGTCCATTGTTTTGAGAATGTAGACATTCACCACCATAAAACCACCGTATGGACAATCTCATAAACTCCCCCTTGGACAAAGAACTGTCAAAACTCTCCCCCTTCGAACTGAAAGGACATATAATCGCCATGGCCAACGAGAAGGTCAGGAAATCAGCAAACACGATGCTCAACGCCGGCCGAGGCAACCCAAACTGGGTCGCAGAGGAGGCCAGGGACGCCTTTTTCGCCCTCGGACAGTTCGCGATGACCGAATGCCGCCGCGACTTCTCGATGAGCGAAGGTATAGCCGGAGTGCCGCAGAAAGAGGGAATCTCAGTCAGGTTCCAGACATGGCTGCGTGAAAACGCCTCGACTCCAGGGGTGAGCTTCCTCGCTCGGGCCTACGAATACTGCCTGATGGAGCTGTCTGCCGACTCCGACGGACTTGTAGAGGAGTGGGCCGGCGGCATCGTCGGACACGAGTACCCCACCCCTCCCCGTATTCTCCAATACACCGAATCCATATGCCGCCGCTACCTCGAATGGGCAATATGCGCCGGTAATCCGCCCGAAGGCAACACGTTCGACCTCTTCGCCGTCGAAGGCTCCACGGCCGGAATGTGTTACTGCTTCGACGTCTTGAAGCAGAACTTCCTGCTCAACAAGGGTGACTCGATAGCGATAATGGTGCCGGTGTTCACCCCCTACCTTGAAATCCCCGAACTGGAGGAATTCGATTACACGATGCTGAACGTCAAGGCCGACACGATGAGTCCTGACGGACTGCACACCTGGCAATACAATCCGGACGACATCGAGAAGCTGAAAGACCCCAGGTACAAGATGCTTTTTGTCACCAACCCCTCCAACCCTCCCAGCTACGCCATCGACCGCGCGACTGTCGAGGCCCTCAAGGAGGTCGTCAAGGCCAACCCCGACCTGATGATTCTGACCGACGATGTCTATGGCACCTTAGTCGACGGATACCGCAGCCTGATTGCCGACCTGCCCTTCAACGCCATGTCGTGCTACTCCTTCTCGAAATATTTCGGGGCCACCGGCTGGCGCATCGCCCTGACCGCCGTAAGCCGGGAGAATGTCTTCGACAAGCTCATCTCCCGGCTACCGCAGGAGAAGAAGGAAGCCCTCAGAAAACGTTACCAGACCCTCACCCTCGATGTCGACTCCCTTAAGTTCATAGACCGGATGGTGGCCGAAAGCCGCCTCATCGCCCTGAACCACACAGCCGGACTGTCAACCCCTCAGCAGATACAGATGGCCCTCTTCTCCCTCGGCTCGCTGATTGACAAGGATGATTCATACCACAAACGCATGATCAAACTCATCCACGACCGCTACGATGCCCTCTGGAGAAGTTTCGGCTTCCATACCCCCGATGATCCGCTCAGGGCCGACTACTATTCGGAGATAGACATGATGGTATGGGCGAAGAAACTCCACGGCGAAGAGTTCGCCCGTTACATGGAGGAGACCTACAACCCTCTGGCGTTTGTATTCAGGCTCGCGTCAGAGACCGGATGCGTGGTGCTCAACGGCGACGGCTTCGACGGCCCGGCGTGGAGCATCAGGGTCTCCCTGGCCAACCTCGATGAAGAGGATTATGTAAGGCTCGGCACCAACATCCGCCAGATTCTCAACCAGTTCGCTGATGACTGGAAAGCCTCTCGCAAAGCCACGGACTGACATGTCGCCAACCCGCAACCCCACCAAAGTATCCCCGCCGCACCCCTGTCGGCGGGGATACTTTTCGCTTGTGAAAAACTTATCAACAATCAGGCGGTTTTAACCCGGCGGATTTGGAGGATTGCGGAAATTTTCCGAAGTTTGCGAAGTTTTGAATGAACTTACATCAATAAGTAACTGGTCGAAATTATTTTAATGTTTGTTCGAGTAAAATCTTCTAAAAATTTTGCCGAAGAAACCTTGAAATAAGATGACCGGTTAATATAAAATAATTTTGAACAGTTACTTAACCATCTATAACCTGATTAATCCTCTCTGTTGATTGTGGAAAAACCTATTTACAGCTACGATGAAGCATACGAAGCGTCGTTGAAATATTTCAATGGCGATGAGCTCGCCGCCCGCGTCTGGGTCAGCAAGTACGCCCTGAAAGACTCCTTCGGCAACATCTACGAGAAGACCCCCGACGACATGCACCACCGCATCGCGTCTGAGCTTTCGCGTATCGAGCAGAAATACCCCAACCCTATGGACCACGATGAAATCTTCTCTTACCTTAAAGATTTCCGCTACATCGTGCCGCAGGGAAGCCCGATGACAGGCATCGGCAACGATTTCCAGGTAAGCTCGCTGTCAAACTGCTTCGTCATCGGCCTTGACGGCACCCCAGACTCATACGGAGGCATCATCCGCATCGACGAGGAGCAGGTACAGCTTATGAAACGCCGTGGCGGAGTAGGCCACGACCTGAGCCACATACGCCCCAAAGGCACACCTGTGAAGAACTCGGCCCTGACCTCGACTGGCCTGGTTCCTTTCATGGAAAGATATTCCAACTCGACGCGCGAGGTCGCCCAGGATGGACGCCGGGGCGCCCTGATGCTCACCGTGTCGGTGAAACACCCCGACTCCGAGGCGTTTGTCGACGCCAAGATGACCGAGGGGAAAGTCACGGGAGCGAACGTATCGGTCCGCATCGACGACGCATTCATGGAAGCCGCCACCACAGGCACTCCCTACCGCCAGCAGTTCCCCGTCGATGCCGCCGACCCTGAAATCGTGAAGGAAATCGACGCGAAAGCTTTCTGGGGGAAAATCATCCACAACGCCTGGAAATCGGCCGAACCCGGCGTGCTGTTCTGGGACACCATCACCCGCGAGTCTGTCCCCGACTGCTACGCCGACCTCGGATTCCGCACCATATCCACCAATCCCTGCGGCGAGATTCCCCTCTGCCCCTACGACTCCTGCCGCCTGCTGGCCATCAACCTCTTCTCTTATGTAAGAAATCCGTTCACCCCGCAGGCTGAGTTTGATTTTGAACTTTTCAGGACACATGTCGCCAAGGCGCAGCGCATCATGGATGACATCATCGACCTGGAGATGGAGAAAATCGACAGAATCCTGGAGAAAATCGATTCCGACCCTGAGACCCTTGAGGTGCGCGGCCCCGAACGTCATCTCTGGGAGAAAATCAAGAAAAAGACCCTTATGGGACGCCGCACCGGCGTCGGCACCACCGCCGAGGGTGACATGATCGCCGCGATGGGGCTGCGTTACGGCACCCCCGAGGCGACCTCTTTCTCGGAGGAGGTGCACAAACAGCTCGCCCTGGCCGCATACGGATCATCAGTCGTGATGGCCGAAGAACGCGGAGCGTTCGAGATATTCGACGCGGCCCGCGAGAAGGAGAACCCCTTCCTGCTCAGGCTCAAGGAGGCTCAGCCCGAGCTGTGGGAACGCATGCAGAAGTCTGGACGCCGCAACATCGCCTGTCTGACCATCGCCCCCACCGGCACGACCAGCCTCATGACCCGCACAACCTCGGGCATCGAGCCTGTGTTCCTCCCCGTCTACAAACGCCGCCGCAAGGTGAACCCGTCAGACACCGATGTGCGCATCGACTTCGTAGACGAGAACGGCGACGCTTTCGAGGAATACATCGTCTACCACCCCAAATTCCTCGACTGGATGAAAATCAACGGCATCGAGCAACGCCATGACTACACCCAGGAGGAGCTTGACGGGCTGGTGGCACGTTCTCCCTATGCCGGCGCGACATCCAACGACATCGACTGGCTTGAGAAAGTCAAAATGCAGGGCCGTGTGCAGAAGTGGGTCGACCATTCGATTTCAGTCACCATCAACCTCCCCTCGGATGTGTCTGAGGAACTCGTCAACCGCCTTTATGTCGAGGCTTGGCGTTCAGGCTGCAAGGGCTGCACCGTCTACCGCGACGGCTCCCGCTCGGGAGTGCTAATCTCCATCGAGAAAAAGAAGAAAGCCGAACCGCAGCAGGCTCCCGGCGAGATACACCCCCATGTCATCAAGCGTCCCAACGAGCTTGAGGCCGATGTGGTGCGCTTCCAGAACAACAAGGAGAAATGGATTGCTTTCGTCGGACTTATGAACGGACGCCCCTATGAGATTTTCACCGGTCTGGCCGACGACGAGGATGGCATCTTCTGCCCCAAGTCTGTCAACCACGGCAAAATCATAAAGGCGATGAATCCCGACGGCACCAAGCGCTATGACTTCCAGTTTGTCAACAAGCGCGGCTACAAGACAACAATCGAGGGGCTGTCTGACAAGTTCAATCCCGAATACTGGAACTACGCCAAGCTTATCTCGGGTGTGCTCCGCTACGGAATGCCCATCGACCAGGTGCTGAAACTCGTCTCCGGCCTGGAACTTGACTCGCAGAGCATCAACACCTGGAAAATGGGAGTCGAACGCGCCCTCAAGAAGTATCTCCCCAACGGCACCCAGGCGTCAGGCCAGCGTTGCCCCAACTGCGGACAGGAGACCCTTATCTACCAGGAAGGATGCCTGATATGCACCTCCTGCGGCACCTCCAAGTGTGGCTGACACCTTTCACCTGCCAACTATCACCCACCAACGAACCACAGAGATGCCTTCCCGATGGATTTCCCGGGATGGCATCTCTGTGTTTCGTGAGCCCTCTCCTGAACCTGGGGCCGTCACCTAAGCGGAGTTTTATCAGGCGGCTGCAAAACTTTTTCGGAACCGCCGTTGTTATGATTCTTGAACGTAATTTCCACTATTTTATGAAAAAGTTATTCTTTTCGTCATTGGCGGTTGCCGCGGTCCTCGTGACATCCTGCTCCTCCAAGACTACTGAAAAAGAAGCCACAGATGAGGGCGCCGCTATCAAGGCTAAAATCGAAAATTGCTCAGACCCCGACAGTCTTAAGATTTATGTGCAGCAGGCAAAAGACTATGCTGCGAAACTTGTGAAGGAGGGCAATGACACCGCAGCCCAGGCCTACCTCAATGAGGTTGCCCCCGTAGTCCAGACCAAAGACCCCACAGCCGTCAACATATTTGACCGGCTTGAGGCAAAGGCCGACAGCACCGTGAACAATGCCGTTGAGAAGGCAGACTCCCTGAAAGACAAGGCCGCCGCAGCAGCCCAGGCAAAGGTCGAGGAGGGTAAAGCCAAAGCCGCCGAGGCAGCCAATGAGGTGAAAGAGAAAACCGCCGCAGCAGCCGAGACCGCCAAGCAGAAGACCGCTGACGCCGCCCAGTCTGCCGCCGACAAGGTAAAGAACGCCCTCGGCCAGTAACCATACCGCGCCCGGCAAAGGCCCGCATTACTCTTTCTAATTCTAAGAAATAATCAGGGAGGCACCGCTATCAGGCGATGCCTCCCTTCGTGTTAAGGATTTGTTTGATTTATTTTGGATTTCCTATCGGTCTGCGGTCTTCATCTCACAATCACCTTCGTCGCCGACATTCCCTGTTGCCTGATGTAGACACCCGGGGTCAGATCTCCGCGCATCTCGATGCCCTGGAGGTTGAAGTAGCGCACCGGAAGGATGCTTGAGTCGCTTCCAACACCTTCGACGCCGGAAATGACCTGACGGTCAAGAATGATGGACTTCGAGGCTGACGAACGCACAAATTCAAGGCTGTAATCTCCGGATCTCGGCTGAGCGTCCATAGGAGCCATTCCCTGTCCGGAAACCACCGGCACAGGATTCCGGTCGACGATGAACGGATATATCGCGTCCACACCCATATCCAGTATTGCAGTCACTTCCGCATCAGTGTAACTCTCCTTGTACTCGAAATATTTCACCTCGGGGAGATAGATGGGCCAGTATGTGCCGGGCACACTGAGCATATTCGACCAGTCGTGGCTTTCTCCAAACGCTTCGCCGTCATTCCACATACTCCAACCTTCAAGGGGCTGGAATGTATAGCCGTTAAGGTCGGTGAACACACGGTGTGAACCGTGAATCAGCTCTCCCCCTTTCGACAGGCCGTTTCCATCGGCCCAGTCTCTCGGAGTGACCTCGAAATCGGCATACCAGTTCAGCGAGGTAGCATTCTCCACCGGGACGTTCATATAAGCGCCGAATGTGAAGTTGCTGTCATATTCCTTCCCGTTGGTATAGAACTTGGAAACCGGTTCCTTGATTTCCGGCACTCCCACTTTGAGGTTCACCTTGACGTCATCCTCGGAATATTTCGAGTGGAAGGTGAATCCGGTCTCATTGTCGGTGTATTTGGCGCGCACGCCGAGCAGTCCATCCTCCTTGACCGGGATTCCCGCCAGGGAGACCATACCGGGATTGCCGGAATAGACGGTGCTCATCTCACGGTTCCAGTAGAGTCCGTAGTCAACCGAGTAACCCGACTGTTGTATAGTGGAACTGTTGGGAGCCTGCACATCAACCGACGCGGTTGCCATATTGTATTTCAGGTATTTGACCGGGCCGTTGGCTGCCGCACCCTTGAATTCGGGAGCAGTCTCGCCCAATATCCCGGCAGCCGCCTCGTAGGAATCAAAAAAGCCTGTCGAGAGGGTGACACCAGTGGTCCTGGCATTGGGATGGGGCACAAACGGGAGGAGGGTGGCGGAATAGCATTCCTTGTCAAGATCGACCACGAGAGTGAACTTCACATCGCCAAGGAACTGTTCATCCACAAACCAGTCATACTGGTTGAAGTTGTTGCAGGGGAATGTCTCCGAGGATTTGAAATAGACCTCACGGTTGGTCTTGGTAACCCCATACTTCAGCTCTATATTCTTCTCGGTCGCACGCATGAGGCTGAATCCGATGATACCGAGGTTGAATGTGGCCCACGCACGCTGCTGGCGAATCTCACCTCCGGATTTTCCGGAGTCAATCCAGCGTTTCCAGGGATAAAGCCAAGACATCTTGAATTTCGCGCCTTCGTTTATCTCGTCTGAATCGAGGACATAGCTCTTGGTAAGCTCGTGGGCCGTAAGGTCTTCGACATAGAACACATTCATCGTTGCCTTAGACGAGAATATCGTCTCATCCACGATACGGTCCCAGCCGGTTGTGCCGGGAGTGACCGGAGCCAGGCGCTGCAATCCCTCGCCTACTATGTAGAGGTCGGTCTTGTCATTGTCGCGCACAGGCGAAAGCTCCTCCCAGGTGATGTAAGACTGGGCAGCCTTGGCGTTGTAATTGTCAGCCACATCGGAATAATAGATATACTTGCGCCAGTTCTGGAAATCCCAGTTGAAATCATCACCGTTGACATGACGTCCGCAAGTGTATTTCTCCAGCGAACCGTCAGTTCTCTCGAAGAAGAATGTTGCATCCTCGGCCCAGTTCATCTGGTCATCGGTCAAGTCATAATACCAGAGGTCATATGTGAGGTCTGACGGGTCAACCCGTTTCAGCTCGAAAGTCTCGGCGCCCCTCAGCTCATCGTCGGAGGGTATGAAGAAACAGGTAGAGTCATACAGCCTCACACGCGGGGTTACATCCTGGTTGCCGCCATACCTGCGGTTCTGTCCGAAATGGATATACAGCCTGTTGCTGCGGTCGGTCACGCCGGAATAGTTGGGGGCATTGATACGGAAACTGTTGAGATTGTAGTCAAACACGACTTCGGCCGGAGCGGGAATGTCCTCGGGGATGCTCATATTGCTGCCTGACCGGTTGTTCTCGTTACACATATAAGTGTGGTTGGGAAGAATCCCCCTGTTGGCCGAGAACGAGAGGTTCCAGTCGGCGGTGGAAACCTTGAAGTAGCTCCCCTTGGGGATTCCGTGGGCGAAAGTATATACATAGACCCCATTACCCTTATGTTCGAGGTAACGGTCAGCCGAAGCATTCCAGCCCTGCACATCCGACATGATATAAAGGTCGGGGTAGTCAACCGGGGCCTTCAGCTCACCGATGCTGAGCATGTATCCGTTGTTGCGCCATTCGGCCGTGATGGTGTATGATCCGGCAGGGAGATGGAAGGCGGCGGTGGCATCAGCCTGTGTGGCCAGCTCATTGTCATACATGTAGACATCCCTGTCATTGTTGTTTTCGGGGCCATACTCAGTCCACTCATCGCGGATTCTGAACCAGCATTCAGACTCGGATGAAAGCCTGAACACATATGCTCCCTGGCCGTTACGCACTGCCTTGAGGGCATCGCGTCCGCCATGCCAGTCCTCATTGCCATTTATGTTGCCGAACAGGTAAAGGTAATCCGCACCCCCCGACGTGGTGTCAAAGCCGGGTGAAAGGATGTAGGGGGCAGAGTATTTCGAACCGCTCTCGCCATTCTTCTCGTCGGAAATCATATATAGCGCGCCATTCACGAACGGCCTTGCCACAGCCTGAGCCGAGGAATCCCAGTTCCCGCCGGGGCGGTTATGGAAAAGCAGGAAATCATGCAAATCGCCATAGAAGGTGAATTTATACACCGCCTTGCCTTTATAAGTCAGGTCTGTCAGCTCAAGAGGCTGTCCGTCCACCTCATTGACATCAGAGCCTCCACGGTTGGCCCACGCGCTGAGCGATACATTGTCCCATCCGGCGGGGACGTTGGTCAGGTAGACGCAAGGGGCGTCAACCGAGGTGCCGCTATCCTGTTTCCAGGCCTCATATTTCCATGAACCGCCATCCTGCACACGCCAGTCGCTCAGCCAGTAAATCGCGCCATCCTCGAAATCAAGGTTCAATGTCTGGTCGGTGGAAACCCAGTTGCCGTTGGAGTCGAGGTGACGGTTGTTCAGGATGATGTATTTATGGGCGTGGCCGGAGAATGTGTATTTCCATACCGGCTTACCCTTGTAGGTCATATCCGTAAGGGTCACCTCGTTGCCGGGCCATCCGCCCTCGTTCATATCGTCACCGTCAGTCCAGGCGTAAAGGCCGACTGATGTCCAGCTCGCAGGCACATTCGTGAAATACACAGTCTCGGGCTGGGCATAGGCAGCCAGGGTGCGGGTGGCAGGGAGTGCACGGCCGTCATAAGAGCTGAAAAGCGGCGAACTATACCAGCCGTCCCAAGTCTCCCCTTCATATTTCTGATAATCCTTCTTGTTGAATTCCGGCCACCACCATATAAGCCCGTTGGCGTTGGGGTGACGGTCGAGCATATCAATCACAGCCTGGGTAATCTTGACCTGGCCTTCGGCGGAATGGGGATATTTGTCATAAAGGGCGTTCTCCCCATCTGCTTCCCACGCATAAGGCCAGTTGAATTCCACGAGCCATATCTTCTTGTCAGGGAAGCATTTCTCGAGGTCGGTGATTTCCTCCTCCGCCTTGTCTACATCGACATGCCAGTAAGGATAGTAACTCAGGCCTATTATGTCGTAGTCGACTCCGAACTCACCCATCCAGCGGTAGAAATTCCACAGGTTCCAGTGGTTGGCGACCTGCTCGGTGTGTATCACAATCTGGGCAAGGGGGCAGACCTCTCGACAGGCACGTCCGGCAGATTTAAGCAGGTTGGTCAGACGCTCCCAGCAGCTGCGGTCATTCTCGCCGGTGGCCCTCTTAAGGCTGTTCCAGTCTGTTCCGGCCGGGCCCCACAACATACCGTAGCTGATTTCATTCCCGGTCTGAATCATGTCAGGCACCACCCCTCGGTCGCGTAACCATATCAGCGATTCGCGGGTGTAGTCATAAAGCTTCTGGGCCAGTCCATTGTCATCGAGATGTTTCCAATCCTCCGGAGTCCACTGGTGATAGGGGTCGGCCCAGAAGTCGGTATAATGGAAGTCAAGCAACAAGTCCATACCTGCCTCCTTGATACGCTTGCAGATAGGCAATATGTATTCAAGGGTCTGGCAGCAGTTGGGGTCATATTTGAGCCACTCGGAATTGTCGCCATATGAATATGAGCCGGGGTAAGCGTCGGGGTTGACCATCAGTCTGACCCTCATGAGATTCATACCCTCATCGGCGTAAAATTTGATAACATCATTGATGGGATTACCATCATAGTCATAATATTTCGACTGAATCTGCTCATATAGAGGCAACAACGATATGTCTCCGCCTGCATAGCTACGCGCGGCTTTTGCCGGCCATAGGGATGTGACGAGCAGCAACAGCACTAACAAGTTCTGTCTCATCTAAGGTTAAAGTTGAAGTTAGGTCGATTAGTGTGGAAATGAGGCCGGCCAGCAAAGCCATAACCGCTGGCCGGCCTGTCAAAAAGGTTACCGGATATACTCTTTGGTCACTTTCGCTCCACGGCGCACTATGTAAAGTCCGGTGGAGGGGCTGGTAACCTTCACCCCTGTCAGGGTGAAGTATTCGGCGGGGGAATCATCGAAGTCGGCCGACACATTGTCAACCCCGGCAGTGCCACGGATTGTCAGGGTGCGGTTCTCGACATCGAGCAGCAACTCGGCATCCTCGATGTCACAGGCGAAAGCCATGTCGGGAAGACCGTCGCCGGTGACCACATCGTAAGTGTTGCCCGAGGTCATATTGTAATCGCGGGTGGTGTAGGCGTTCTTCCAGTTCTTGTCAGAGAGCTTGAAGGATATGCCGCCGCGTATCACACCGGTTGTGTAGGTGTACACATCCCCCTCAACACTCATCTTGTATTCGTCGATGAACTGCCAGTCGTTCACCTCCCCGACAAAGAATAGGTCATCCTTGACCGCCGGCGGAGTCGGATCGTCACCTCCGCCGCCGGTTGACTCACTGAGGATGAACTTCATGGTGTTGGTGTCAACCGTGAAATGGTATTTTCCGGCATCGAGATCCCAGGAATAGTCGGTTGTGTCGCCGGTGTAGAACATCTCGTTCTCCCCCATCTGAGGGACAGTGCTGGCGGCGGCAGGGGTGTAACGGCAGGAGTTGAAAGCGTCCCAGTCGCCACCGATGTTCTTGACGAAGCCGAAACTGTTCTTCCCTCCGAGGTCAACGTTGATTTCAAAGACGCCGTCGGCAGTCTTCGTCATCTCAAGCCCCTTGGAGGTGTCCCAGCCACCGGCAGGTTCCCCGATAAGGTATAGGGTCTGGGCCACCTCGGCATACATCGCAAGCGAGGTCAGCAACCCAGCGGATAATAGCAAAATCTTTTTCATTTCGGTATGGTATGTTTGATGTCAGGTTGTGTTGTCGTTTGGAAACTATGTCAGTTGCCGGCCTGCGCGCTCATATCAGTGTTGAACTCGATTACCGCAGGTTTCAGCAACGGGGAGGTGAACTTCACCCTCACCGGCGCGTCAGCCTCGCCACGGCCCACATAAGCCAGCACGCGGCCGTTGTCGGCACGGCGTTCGGTGGCGCGGGGGTGGCTCATATCGGTGTTGCCGGTTCCCTCCAGGCCGAGAAGAACACCCGACTCGACCTCACACCTGACCATATTGTCGGCCAGGGGGATGCGAATGCCGTTCTCGTCGACAACCTCGACGGTGACATGGGCCAGGGGGGAGGAGGCGTCGAGACGGTCGGTGTCGGAGCTGACCCTCAGCGCATAGGGACGTCCGGTAGTACGGAGGCAGTCAGTGGCAGCCACCGACCCGTCGGCCGCGAGGCCTTCTACCTTCAGTTCACCGGGCCTGAACGGCATATCCCATACCAACATACCTTCCTTCATGTCAGAGGCGGTGGAGGTGGCGACAGGCTGCCCGTTGAGGAGAAGACGGGCCGAGGGGCAGTTGGTGTAGCACACCACCCTCACGGGCTGTCCCTCATCGAAGTTCCATGCCTCGGGGGCGTCAATCCAGTAACCGGCATCCTCCCCCTCGGCAACCGCGTAAGCTCCAAGATATGCAACAGGAGACTCGTTCCAGAGAGCCGCGCGGAACTTGCCACGGGGTTTCAGGAAGCTTCCGAAATCGAGCAGGCCTGTGCCGAGGCCGCGCGAAGGCCATGGATTCGACTCCCCGAGATAATCGGTGCCGGTCCAGAGGAACTGGCCGAAGATATGGTCATTGTCCCTGACAGCCTCCCAGGCCCAGTAGCTGTGGCCGTTCTCGCTGCCATATATCACTCGGTCGGGATATGTCTTGTGGTCGACATCGTAACGGTCTTCGGTGTAGTTGTAGCCCACGATATCGACCGCGCCGGGATAAGCCGTCTGGTTTGACATCACCACTCCGGCCAAAGCCCCTGTGACAGGACGGCTTGAATCGATGGCGCGCACAATGGGAGCAAGCCGTTCGGCAATCTCGCCGATTCTCATTGCCGAAGGAGCCGCAGGGTCATATCCACCGAAATTGGGCTGGTTGATGCCCCCGGCATGGTCGAGAACCGGGTGGGAATAGGGGTCATTGGGGTAGTCCACCTCATTGCCGATGCTCCAGAAAGCCACCGAGGGGTGGTTGCGGTCGCGCCTTACCATATCGGCGACATCGCGCTCGATCCATTCATTGAAGAAATCATAGCTGCCCTCGAACTTGGGGGTGCCGACATTCCAGCCGGTGACCCACTTGCGTTTGGGGAATTCCCATTCGTCGCTCGCCTCATCCATAACCAGCAGACCGAGCTCGTCGCACAGGTCATACACCACCGGTGCCTGGGGATTGTGGCTCATACGTATCGCGTTGACGCCGATTTCCTTGAGGTTGGCAAGGCGGCGCTTCCAGACCTGGGGGGGAACCACTGCGCCGAGCACACCGGCGTCATGGTGGAGACACACACCCTTGACCTTGGTGTTGCGCCCGTTGAGGAAGAATCCCTTGTCGGGGTCGAATTTCAATGTGCGCAGCCCGACATTGCAGGATGTGCCGTCGATTTTCTTTCCGTCGGCCAGCAGCTCCACATCAAGCTTGTAAAGCGAGGGGGAATCGATATCCCACAGGCGGGGATTGGCCACCTTGAGTTTCAAGGCTCCCTTGGCTCCACCTTTGGCCGAAGTGTTGCCCTTGGCCACAACGCGGCCCTCCCCGTCGGTGAGGGTGGCAATCACCTTCACCTGGCGGCTGTCGGGGGAGATTGTCTCGAACGTGACATCCACCGTGGCTGACTTCGGGGTTATTGAGGATGCCGACCACCCTACCCCCCAGGGGGCAAGATGGGTTTCGGGGGTATGCACGAGATACACGTCGCGGTAGATGCCCGAACCAGTGTACCAGCGGGAGTCTGCCTCACGGGTATGGTCAACTTTCACCGCCATCACATTCTCACCCTCCTTGAGATAGGGGGTGATGTCGTAATAGAATGATATGTAACCGTTGGGGCGTTTGCCTACCAGGTGGCCGTTGACATAGACCTCGCTGCGGTTGTAGACACCTTCGAAATAGACATAGTGGACCGGAAGGGAGTCGTTGACGTTGAAATGCTTGCGATACCACCCCATACCGCCCGGGAAGAAGCCGGTGCAGGCGTTTAGGCTCGGCGAAGGGAGCATCTCTATGCTCCAGTCGTGAGGCACGGAGAGGCTGCGCCACGACGAGTCGTCGAAACCGGGAGCCGACGGGGCGACAGAATCCTTCTCAAGGGCAAAGACCCATCCCTTGTTGAAGTTTTCCGCCACACCCGTCGAGAGCTGAGCGCTCCCGGCATGTACGATACCCAGCAGCATGCCGGCGGCCGCTGCCAGACGACAGGTATCCAATTTCAAATTATATTTCATCATTGACATAAGTTTAAAGGTCGTAAACGACGGTTGTCACACTCTGGGGGTCAAGCACTACCTGCGCGCCCTTGTCGAGGGCCACACCGGCGAGGTTCTTGGACGCGGAAGTGGTGTAGACGCTTACCGACGCGTCACCCCATCCGTCTGCTGTAACGCCCAGACGTACAGGTTTATTGCCCATATTGGTGTAGACGGCTACCAGACGGCGGCCATCGGGGGAAATATAAGCCGAACCGAAGAAATTCTTGCTCTCCTTGGTCGAGAGTTCCACACGCTTGAACCCGGGACGCACAAAGAGGCTGAAGTTGCCGAGCGCCCAGAGGTTGGCGGAAGCGGCGTAGGTTCCTTCCCCGTCAAACACGCTCCCACCGGCCAGGTTGAGGTAGATCAGCAGCCAGCGGTTGCCGTTCTGCTCATAGGGGGCATCCATCGCCACCCAGTAACACCAGGAGCTGACATTGGCGACGGAGAAGTCATTGTGCATCACCTTTGTCATATGCAACGCGCGGTCGATGTCAGAAGCGGCGGCGTGGCCGGGGAACTCATCCTTGGGGATGTCGTCACCGAGCATGCACCATTCACTCTGCCATACCTCAAGGCCGTAGCGTCCGGCCATGTCTGCCACCTGGCCGCGGACATCGCGCTGGGTGTCCCAGGCGGTGTCGGTCCAGTAGCTGTGGCAACAGTAGAGGGGCGCGACATGGTCGAGGTCGCCGATATAGGCTGCGTCGCCGGGAGTCCAGAAATGGGAAGGAGCGCCGCCGGAAGTCCATTTGTCACCGATGAAGCAGTCCCAGCTGTCACCCTCACCGAGGAGGATGCCGGTCGAGAGGGAACGCTCGCCAAGAGCGCGGTCAAGCTCGCGGGTGAGGCGCGCGGCCTCATCTATCGTCCAGGCCGAACCCTCCTGGTCGTGGCCGTTCCAGCTCACGTTAGGCTCGTTGATCGGGGATATGTGGGTGATGTTGTAACCCTCGTCGGTGAAATGACGGGTGACATCGGCGAGATAATCGGCAAACTTGCCGTAGCAGGAAGGAAGCAGGTTCGACTTGTTTCCCCTGTCATTACGGGCCTGGCCGTTGTAGGTGTACTCAACAAGGGGACTGTTGCTGAACAGCACGAACTTCTCGGTGCCCATCTCGCGGGCCTTCTGCATGAAGTAACGCTGACCTGCGCACTTCGACCAGTCGTAACCGCCGTTTTCGCCACGGAAACTTTCGGCACGGCGGTGGACGGTCTGCACACCTGACTTGTCGCCACGTTCGGCCGAACCGGCCCCGGCGTTGACACGCCACATCGACATGCCGATACCCTGGGGCTGTCCGTCGACAATATCCCGGGAGAACATCAGGCGGGCGATACCCTCGCGGGAGGAGGTCCAGTCGCGGCCCACCCAGTTGCCCATCCAGCAGTCGCTGGCTCCGATGCCCTGCATCGTCTGGTATGTGATGGCCGGATTGATGGTCACGGCCTTGTCGACAGCCGACTCCATCGGGTCACGGGCGGGCGACGGCTCGCCGGGATCATAAGCGTAATCGCTGCATGACGACATCGCCGCCACCCCGGCCAGTAAAAATGAAAATATCTGAGGTTTCATCTCTTTCAAACTGTTAAAATGTTGGGATTCGGAATCCGGTCCGGATTACTGCCAGCCGGGGTTCTGGGCGATACGGCCCTCCGACATGGTTACTTCATAGAGAGGTATGGGGAAGACAAGGTCACGTCCTTCGACGAATGTGATACCCTTGTCGGAGGCCTCGTTCTGGTTGGCCATCTCAAGGGGATCGGCCTGCGAGCCGGTGTTCCACAGCACGAACGAGCCGTTGGGGCCCATGAGGTTGCAGACGACCTTCTTGCCGTTGTCATCCGTCCAGCGGCGGATGTCATAGAGACGCTGTGACTCGGTGGCCAGCTCAAGGCGGCGTTCAAGACGTATGGCCTTGCGGAGGTCAGAACCGGAAGCTGTCACCTCGGAAAGCCCTACCCTCTCGCGCACACGGTTGAGAGCCTGGCGGGCAAGACCATCCTGGCCGGTCTCATTGCATGCCTCGGCGTAAAGAAGCAGGATGTCGGCATAGCGGAGGATGATATAGTTCATCGGCGACATGCTCTCCTGTCCGAACTTGGCGGGACGTTTGTCAAACGGGAGGTAATACTTGCGGCTGATGCGCTGCGACTTGTTGTCGGCAGGATTGATATAGTATGTGCCGTTGCCGTTGCGGTTGCCCTGCTTGGCCACGATTCCGGCGAAGTTGTCTTCACCCGCAATCTCGTTCGCGCCGTTCTTGACAATCGTCCAGCGGAGACGCTCGGAGTCGCCGGCCTCGATGAACGCGGCCTCAAGGTTGGCGGTGGGTGTGCCCCATCCCCAGCCGTCCATGTCGCCGCTGTTGCGGTTGCCGCTGATCATCGGTATGTTGCCTCCAAGCTTGTAAGTCTCATCGTAGATGTTCTGCACCTCGAAGAGAGACTCGCGGTTGTTCTTGTAGTCCACATTCCATATCTGGCCGAAATTGTCGACGAGGTCATACTGGTTGGTGGAAATCAGGTCGCCGAGGGTCTTGGCTGCGGCGGCATACTCACCGTTGTAGACCTGCACCTTGCCGAGCAAGCCGAGGGCGGCACCGCTTGTGGCGCGACCGGCATCGGATGCGGCAAGACGGGCGCGGTCGGGAAGGAATGGCGCGGCCTCACTCAAATCCTTCTCGATGAAGGCGTAACACTCCTCGACGCTTGAGCGGGTTATACCCTCCACCTCGTGAGGCATCACGAAGCCGGTAACGAGGGGCACACCGCCGAAATTCTTCACAAGGTCGAAATAGAAATACCCTCTGAGGAACTTGGCCTCGGCGATGAGGCGGGCCTTCTGGGTCTCGTCCATCTCCACTTCGGGGAGACGGTCAAGGGCGATGTTGCATCTGAGGATACCCTTGTAGCGGTATTGCCAGAAGTCGGAAATCGAGCCGTTTGACTGGCCGACACCCTGGTAGTGGGCCAGGGAGATATACTCCTCCTGGGCCTGTCCGGTGTTACCCATCCAGTAGTCGTCGGTACACATGTCGGCGAGAATCCACATACGCTCGATTTTCCACCAGGTGTATTCGGTGATGGAGCCGTAGCAGCCCATTATGAACGATTCGGCATCTTCCGGGCCCTGGAAGTAGGTGTCAAGGTTCTCCTGCCCTCTGACATTCTCTTCAAGAAAGTCGTTGCATGAGGAGAAAAGCACCCCGATGACCGCGATCGCGATAATATATAGCTTTTTCATTTCTTAAATACGATGGTTTAGAATTTGAAATCCACGCCGAAGAGGAAAGTGCGGGGATTGGGATAGGAAGTCCAGTCGATGCCGGTGGCAATAGCGTCGCCGTCGTTCTGGGGACGTTCGGGGTCCATGCCCGAGTACTTGGTGATGGTGAACAGGTTCTGGGTCGAGAAATAAACCCTGAGAGTTTTTCCACGGGTAAGTTTCGAGGGGAGAGTGTAGCCGATCTGCATCATTTTGCAGCGGAAATAGGAGCCATCCTCTACATAGAAACTTGACACACGGTTGTAATTCTGGTTGAGGTCGGTCGAGGTCAGACGGGGGATGTCGTTGGAAGTGCCCTCGCCGTGCCAAGCCTGCTCCAGCACGTCGCCGAGGAAGTTCTCGCCGCTCGCTCCGGCATAACGGGTGCGGGCTGTGTTGAACACGTCATTGCCGAATGTGCCGTAGAAATTGGTCGAGAAATCCCAGTTCTTGTAAGCGAGCGAGAGGTTGACACCCATCATCAGCTTGGGATAACCTCGGCCGATATAGGTCTTGTCGCCGTCATCAATCTCACCATTGTTGTTGAGGTCGAGGAAACGGATGTCGCCGGGCTGGGCGTTGGGCTGGATTAGGTTGCCGTGCTCGTCGGTATGGGCGTAGACCTCTGTCCAGTTCTGGAAGATGCCGTCGGCCACGAAACCGTAGAAGCGGCTGATTTCCCCGCCGTCCTCGTTGCGGATGATTTTGTCCATGCGGAAGTCAGAGGAGAGAATCGGGCCGTCGCCGCTGAGCTTGATGGCCTTGTTCTTGACCCCGGAGAGGTTCACGCCGGCCGAGTAGCGGAAGTCGCCGACACGGTCGTTCCAGTTGACGGAGAGTTCCCATCCGGTGGCCTGCATCTTGCCGATGTTCATCGTCACAGCGCCGTTCCAGTTGGGGTATCCCAGGGCGAGGATGTTCTCCTTCTTGTAGAGCATGTCGTGGGATTTCTTGCGGTAGAGGTCGAAGGTCACATCGAGGCGCGAGTTGAGCACACTGATGTCAAGACCGAGGTCGAAGTCCTCGACAGTCTCCCATTTGAGCTTGTTGTTACCCACGGAGGAGATGGTGGTGCCAGGGATACGGACGCCGCCAATCACCACGTCGCGGGTGTCAAGGAGAGTGAGGTAGGCCGATGAGTCGATGTTCTGGTTGCCGACGCGACCCCATCCCAGACGGAGCTTCAGGTTGTCGACAATAGCCTGGTCACGCATGAAGGGCTCGTTGCTGATACGCCAGGCACCGCTGACAGAGGGGAATGTGGCGTATTTGTTGCCTTGGGCGAACTTGGAGGAACCGTCGACACGCACCGACGCTGTCAGGTAATACCTGCCGTCGAAGTTGTACATCACACGGCCAAGGTAAGAAACCAGGGTGTTGTATGAGGTGTTGCCGTCGGAGTTCTGGTTGAGAGTTCCGGCATGCACCTCGTGGAGAGCGTCGTTGTTGCTGGGGATTGCCTCACGCGAACCGAACACCCAGTAGTCGGCGAATTTCTCGGCAGTGAAACCGACCATGGCCGTCAGGTTGTGTTTCTGGTTGAAACTGCGGGTGTAGTTGAGGGTGTTTGTCCAGTTCCAGTCGGTTGCCTGGGTCATCTTCCGGCTCGCCTGGTTTGTCACATTCTGCTCCTGGGCGTCGATGTAGAATTTCGGTGAGAAACCGTCTGTGCGGCGGAAACGGGCGTTGAAGCCGAACTGGGTGCGGAATGTCAGGCCCTCAAGCGGGGTAATCTGCAGGTAGGGAGTAAGGAACATGCCATACTCGCGGGAGTGACCGTTGGCGCGGGCGATGCTGCCGGCGGGATTGTGGACGGTGTTGTTGTAACTGCGCTGATAATTGTTGAGGGGATTCTGGTCAACCACGCCGTCGGCACGGAACACCGGAGTGGTGGGGTCCATGGCGATAATCGAGCCGAAGTCGCCGGGGGTGTCGTCCCAGCTCTCCATGCGGGGAGCCATGTCGAGACCGGCCTTGACATACTTGTTGAAGGTGTACTCGGTGTTGAGGCGGATGTTGAGCTTGTCCCAGTAGCCGTAGTCAAACTGCGACTCGTTGCGGAAATACCCTATGCTGAGGTTGTAGACATAGTTCTTTGTTCCGCCCGACACAGAAAGCTGGTAGTTCTGAATCATAGCGGTCTCGTTTACCACGGTGTCCCACCAGTCGGTGCCTTCTCCGGAAGTGTAGCCTGATTTGGGGCTGTTCCAGATGGGGGTCCGGCCGTCGTTGGTGTAGCGGGCCTTGTAAGCCTGCTCATATTCATACGCGTCGGCGATGGAGGGCTTTTTCAGGGTCTGGAATCCGACAGAGGCGGCGAAGTTGAACCGGGGCTTCCCCTCCGCACCCTTTTTGGTGGTGACGAGGATAACACCGTTTGAACCACGCGTACCGTAGATGGCGCAGGCCGAGGCGTCCTTCAGCACCTCCATCGACTCGATGTCGCCGGTGTTGAGGAAGTTGATGTCTGTGCCGATGGGTATTCCGTCAACAACATAGAGGGGTGAGCTGCCGTTTACGGTGGTGACACCACGGATGATAACCTTGGGGGCTGTGCCGGGGCCGCCACCCGAGGAAATCTGCACACCGTTGACCTTTCCCTGGAGAGCGTCCATGGGATTTCCGGTGGTGACTTCGGTGATTTTCTCACCCTTGACGGTTGATATGGAGCTGGTGAGGTCGCTTTTCTTCACCACACCGTAGCCCACGACGACAACCTCGTCGAGGACGGCTGAGTTCTCCTTCATAGTCACGTTTATCTCCTTGCGTCCGTCGATGTTAACCTTCTGGGTCTCGTATCCGACGTAAGAGATGGTCAGCGTGCCTTTCGGGTCTACATTGATGGTGAAACGGCCGTCAATGTCGGTCTGGGTGCCGTTAGCCCCCTGGGCCAGAACGCTCGCGCCAATCAGCGGTTCCCCTTCGGGGTCATATACCGTGCCGCTGACTTTCAGCTGCGCTCCCGCGCACAGTGCGGTCAGGAACAGGCACATTGAAATTATATATCGTATCATGTCAAATGGTCTGGATTAGCTTACAGGTACAATCTTTGCCCTCCCGAGGTGGGCGTCGAAATAAAGTTGGTATTGACCGTCGGCGGGAATCATAGGCTTGAACCAGTAGTCGGCGCCGCGTTTCCCCTGCCACTGCGGGTTGGTGTAGTTGCCGTAATAATCCACGGTCTCGGGATTCTGCTCGTCGTCGGCACGCCATGTGCAGTAGTTCCACCACCCTTCCGAATGGTAGTTGTGGATGATGAATCCCGAATGGCGTCCGGCCGACAGGGTCAAGGGCTGGTCGAGCCAGAAACGGTGGGGGTTGTCGGGGTCCTGCACGAAGCGTGAGATGTCCTGCGGGCCTGAGGTGGTGTAGCCGAACCAGAATTCAGCGTAGGTCTCGCCGTTTTCGTGGAGATCCATGCTTTCGGTGCCGAAAGCGTGGGGCACCGGGTCGACAGCTTCATCAACCGAATAGGTGGAGACCGTGTATTCCTTAACCATCAGGTCGAGGGTTATGAGGTAGTAGGTCTTCTCGCGGTCAAGCACGAAGGGACGCGAGGATGAGGGGTCGCCCGAAAGCTTGTTCATGTCGGCAGGGTCGATGCCGAACCTCACGGGAAGGAAATCCGTGCGCTGGGGCAGGAAGTAGATTTCGGTGCCTGCCTTCTCATTATAATAACGGGCCTCATATTTATAGGGGGCCACGCGGTCGATGAGCATCGGCACACCCATGACGTCGCTGTTAAGCTCGGCAACGGTCTTCACATCGGAAAGCCACATACGGGAATAGTCGGGGGTGTCGCTCACACGGATGACACATTCGCGCGAGACGGAATTACCCCACGCATCGGCGGCAGAGAGGAGAAGGGTGTACTCGGCGTTGACAGCCGGAAGGCTGACGGTCTCGGCGAAGGTGTATTCACCCGGCACCGGGAATTCAGACACTGTCTTGCTCCACACACCATCGATTTCAGCCGACACCGAGGCAAGCTCGCGGTCATCTTTCACTGTGAAATTGAGGTCGAGGAGAGCCTTTTCGGTCAGGACAACGAACATCTCGTTGTCGGGAGCAACCGTGAAAATCGGGGCGTCGACATCGCCGTCAAGGTCAACGGTGACGGTCTCGGCGGTGGTGTTTCCGGCCACGTCGGTGACTGTCACCACAACCTTGAAAATGTCGCCGGCCTCTTTGGCGTCGACATTCACCTTATAATCCAGCTCATATGTTTTGAGAGGCTCCCCGTATATGGCGGGGATGTCGATGACTTTGTCGAGATAAAGAGAGGGGCAACGCAGGGAGATGGTGCTGATGCCGTCGGCATCTTCCACTGTTCCTTTTATATGGAACGTGCTGCCTGCCCTACACCCCACCAGAGTAGAGGCCATCTTCAATGTCGGGTTCTTCCCGTCCACTGTGGGCCAATCCTCCGTGTCGTCGCTACACGCCGAAGCCACGGAGAGAATCATCGCCCCCGCGGCATACAGCAAGAATCGCTTGAGTTTCATTGGTCAGTAATTTTGGTATTATTGTTAGGTTAAAAATTCTTTCACAAAGTTATCTTCCTTTAAGGTGAGGAGGGGAACCATTATTCGTCACAATAGGTTTGAAATCGGTCATTAACGCGTCAGGAAACGGTCAGGGATTGTTTTTCCGCAACTTTATGACTAATTTTGTGTCATCTAACCACTCCGGGGCGCATTCCTGCCCCGCAATGCCAAACCATGAAAACTTTCAGAATCCTGTTATTTGCCGTGATGTCGCTGGTTGTCTTGAAAGCGGCGTCCGAACCCCACCTCCGACGTCTCGGTGGTGAGGCGGGGCTGACCAACAATTATGTGATGGGAATCGCCCAGGACCGCAACGGCTTTGTCTGGATTGCGACCGAGTCAGGCCTCAACCGGTTCGACGGTGAAGATTTCAAAGCCTTCAAAGCCGGGGATGGAAGTATCGCGGCCAATGAGCTGAACCGCATCGTCAGCGACAGGGTAACCAATTCCATATGGATATGCACCCAACGCCACGGACTCGACATCCTCGACTGCGACAGCTATACTTTCACCCATTTCAATCCGGGGGAGGGGGAGAACGACCTGGCCAGCAACGGCATCACCGACGTGTTTCCCACCGAAGAGGGGAACGCGTGGGTGTCAACCTATACTTCCGGTCTTGACTTCATCGAGCGGCAGAGCGGCAAGGTGACCCACCACAACTCCTCGTCGGTGAAGGGATGGCCGGATGACAAACTGTGGACAGTAGTGGCCACGCGCGACGGGAAGGTTTATCTCGGGCATGTGGATGCCGGATTCTCGATATATGAGCCATCTCCCGGCAAAATCAGCAACTTCCGCCACTCTCCGGCCGATGCCGAATCGCTGCCAGGCGACGAGGTCAGGGCCCTGCTGGCAGACCGGCAGGGAAACATATGGGTGGGCACAAACCGCGGACTCGCGTTGTTTGACCCCAAAAGAGGTAGGTTCAAGAGATTCGGCCACTCGGCGTCAGACAGGAACTCGCTGGTATCTGACAACATATATCATCTGTATCAGACACGTGACGGCAGAATCTGGATTTCGACGGAAAACGGAGGTGTCAGCATCATGGATCCCCGGGAGGCCCTCACGTCAGGGCGCCTCACGTTCACCAACCTGACGGCTGTCCCCGACGAGGGGGTGTTCCTCTCAAACAAGACCATCCACACCACTTTCGAGGACAAGTTCGGCAACATATGGATCGGCACCTACGGCGACGGCATTGACATCCTATGCCATATGGAGAGCCAGCTCAGCCACCGCCACAAGAATTCATTCCGGAATCCTCTGTCTGACAACTCGGTGATGTCGGTCTGCACTGTCGGAGACACCCTCTATGTCGGCACAGACGGTATGGGGACTGACGTTTTTGTCAACGGACGTTACCTCCGCAACATCAATGTCTCCAACTCTCCGCTTGAAGACAATGCGGTGCTGGCCCTGATGAAAGGCCCTCGCGGCGAGGTATGGATGGGGACATATGAGGGGGATGTGGCCGTATGCGGTCCTGACGGGAGGGTCAGATCCATTGAAATCCCGGATGCAATCGATGTAAGGTGTTTCGCCCTGAAGCCTGACGGAACCGTCATAGCTGGCACCGGACGCGGACTGGCTGAAATAGCACCATCCGGAACGATAACAACCCGCTATGCCTCTGACGGTAAAATCAACGACGAATGGATACGCAGTGTGGTCGTTACGCCGGAAGGTGACATCTGGGTGGGCTCATTCGGCAACGGCATATCGGTCTATGACTCATCATACCGGAAGAAATACGCGTTCGGAACATGGAACGGTCTGCGCACAAACACCGTGAACCAGATTCTCAGAAGCGCTGACGGGAAAATATGGGCCGCCACCGGGGAGGGACTTGTCTGCTTCACCGCGTCGGGTGATATGGTCAAGGCCTACAGGATGGCCGACGGTCTGCCCGACAATGTGGTGAAATCGCTGTGTGAGGATTCGCATGGCAATCTCTGGATGACCACGGGTGTCGGGATAAGTATGATTTCCCCTGAAGGAAAAATCAGCAGTTTCAGCCAGGGACGCGGCATAGGTTCTTCTGACTTCCGGGGAGGATGCGCCGCCCGGGATGCCGACGGCCGGATCATCTTCGGTTCCCATGACGGCCTGTTCTCCTTCAACCCAGAATGGCTGTCGGCCAATATCCCGCTGCCGCCGCCTGTGGTGACCGGCGTCACTGTCTACGGCGAGCACCAGGGCGCCGACGACAAGGAGATATTCGTGCCGAAAACACCCCTGAGGCTCGATTACACAGAGAACACCCTGAGGATGGATTTCGGCATCCTCGACCCGTCGGTGGCCCCGGCAATCATATGGACTTACAATGTGGAGGGGGTTGACAACAGGTGGCTGCCTGTCTCCCCCGAGAGCGGCATCCTGCTTCGTGAGCTTCCTCCGGGCGACTACCGTCTTGCCATAAAGGCTTCGGTGCCAAACCAGACCGATGAGGCGGTGACGGTTTTGCCGTTCACCATCAATCCTCCGCTGTGGGCCACCTGGTGGGCCAAATCTCTTTACGCGCTGATTATCGCGCTGCTCATATGGTATGGGCTCCGGTTCTACCGCAAGCGTCTCGACCTGGAGTATGACCTGGCGCTTGAAAGGAAAAAGAGCATCCACCAGCGGGAACTGAACGCCGAGAAGCTGAGGTTCTTCACCAACATAACCCATGAGCTGCGCACGCCGCTGACCCTGATTCTCGGTCCGCTGGAGGATATGAAGTCTGACCGGCAGCTGACCCCGGCCCAGGCAGGGAAAATCGGGATGGTACACAAGTCGGCCCTGCGCCTGCTCGACCTCATCAACACCATACTGGAATTCCGCAAGACTGAGACCCAGAACCGTCATCTGACCGTAGACAGGGCTGACCTGGCGTCGCTTGTCAACGAAATCGGTGTCCGTTACCACGAGCTGAACACCAACAGGGAACTGGCAGTCTCCACCGAAATCGAGCCGGGCGACTACACCTTGTGGTTCGACCGCGAGACGGTCAACATCATCATCGACAACCTGATGTCAAACGCCTGCAAATACACCGTTTCGGGGAAAGTGACGCTCAAACTGAGCCACACTTCCGAATCGGGTGTGCCGTTTACCGAGGTGTCTGTCAGCGACACCGGCCTTGGGGTGGACCACGACAGCCTCCCCCACATATTCGACCGCTATTACCGCGACAGCCGGGCGTCAAACAGGCTTGGGACAGGCATCGGCCTGGCGCTGGTCTACAACCTCGTCCAGCTCCACCAGGGGGAGATATTCGTTGACAGCGAACCGGGGAAGGGGTCGACATTCAGGTTCCGCCTCCAGACCGAGAACTGTTACCCTGACGCACCCCGTGCGGCTGTGAAGGAGACCGGAGCCTCCACTCCGGAGCCTCAGCCTGAGACCTCAGAACAAACGTCTGACCTGCCGCGCGTGCTGGTGGTGGATGACGACATCGACATACTTTCTTACATCAGCGGGATACTTGAGGGGAAATATATCGTTGACACCGCCACCGACGGCAAGGATGGACTTGAAAAAGCCCGCGAGAAGATGCCCGACATAATTGTGTCAGATGTCATGATGCCAAAAATGGACGGTATGGATATGGTCAGGAAGCTGAAGGAGTCGCCTGAGACCTCACATATCCCGGTGGTGATTGTCACGGCAAAAATCGCCGAGGAGGCCCGCCTGGAGGCGTATGAAAGCGGTGCCGACTCTTTCATCACCAAACCGTTCTCGTCAAAACTGCTGCTCGCGCGACTGAAGAACATCCTCGTGACCCGCCATATGAGGGCGGCGCAATCTGTCGAGAGCCATATTTCCGGCAACTCGCAGGAAATTGCGGAATCCCCCTCCCGGGCCCCGGAGGGAGGCTCTGACGGTCACGACGCAACCTCCCCGGCCGAAACCGCTGCTGAAAACCCCATAGTGTCAAAACTTACGGTGGCCGACGAGGCGTTTCTCAGCAAGGTTGGCAAAATAATCAGCGACAACATCGCCGGGGAGAATCTCGACGTGGGTTATATCGCCGGGGAGATGTGTATGTCCCACTCCACCCTTTACCGGAAAGTGAAGGCCATAACCGGAATGTCTGTGGCCAGGCTGATACGCAAATACCGCGCGCGTCGTGCCGCCGAACTTATGAGCACCGGCAATTACACTGTCTCGGAGATTGCGATGATGGTCGGAATGGGCAGTATGGGTAATTTCCGCCAATGCTTCCGCGAGGAGTTCAACTCCACCCCTACCGAGTATCTGCGCAGCCAGGAGACAAAAGCCTGAACCTCGGGCGACAACCATCATCCGCTCATATAAACGGGACCCGCGATTCGATATGAATCGCGGGTCCCGTTTATATGAGCGGATCTGTTGTGTGTCAGAAGAAGTAGGTGGCCGACACCGCCCAGTAGCGGTTGCGCGCCGAGTAGTTCTCGAGTTTTACGGCTTTGGTGGTGTAGGTCATTCCCCATGTGTAGGAACCGGCCACCTGCCAGCGTTTGAAAATCTCAGCACCGACACCTGCCCTGAGGCCGATGGAGCCGAAGGGGTATTCCATCGCCTTGCAGGAGGAATGGGCGACATTGAAGCTGAAAACGGGGCCTCCGAAAACGAAGGGGGCGAGCGTGTCCTCAAATCCGTTCATACGGGTCCACTTGAATTCAAGGTTGACAGGAATCTCAAGCGTGTGGAGGTAGAGATGCTCCTTTCCGTAGCCATCCACAGCCCATATCTTGCGGCTGCCGAGGTCGAGGGTGGCACCCTTCATCGCGTACAACGCGCCGATTCTCAGGCCCAGGCC
The DNA here is from genome assembly GCA_947177635.1 of uncultured Porphyromonadaceae bacterium. GTDB lineage: Bacteria > Bacteroidota > Bacteroidia > Bacteroidales > Muribaculaceae > UBA7173. The sequence continues at coordinate 65,601 of CAMWVQ010000001.1, forward strand.
GATGCCGGGGAACATCATCTCTCCCTGCACACCGACGCGGGGGCCTACGGCTCCGTCGACCGTCACCAGGTCTTGTTTGAAATCAAGGGTGGTGAATCCGGCTCCCACCTGGGCTCCGTAACGGAACTCGGCTTTCGACTGGAGGGTTGCGCCGATAAAGGCCACACACACGAGAAGGTATTTCAGGAACTTCATCACTTCGGAAGGATTACGTTGATAATTGAGGAGGCGTCGGCGCATACCTGGGTCTGCTCGCCGGTCGACATGTTTTTCAATGTCACTTTCCCTTCGGCCAGCTCGCTTTCCCCGATGATGGCGACGAAGGGGATGGCGGAGGAGTCGGCATAACCCATCTGTTTCTTCATCTTCACGGAATCGGGATACACCTCCGCGGCCACTCCGGCACCACGGAGTTCCTTGGCCAGACGCAATGACATCGCGGCTTCCGCGTCGCCGAAGTTGGCGAAGAGCACGGTAGTTGCGGTAGCCTTGGCCTCGGCCGGGAAAAGGTCGAGAGACAACAGCACGTCATAGATACGGTCTGCGCCGAACGACACCCCTACCCCGGAGAGTCCCGGCATACCGAATACGCCGGTAAGGTTGTCATACCGTCCGCCTCCCGAGATGGAACCGATCTGCACGTCGGCGGCCTTCACCTCGATGATGGTGCCGGTGTAATAGTTGAGTCCACGGGCAAGGGATACATCAAGGTCAAGCTCGGCGGTGAGGCCCAAAGCGGTCACACCATTGACGACAGTCTTCAACTCCTTCACGCCGAGGCTACCTGTCTCCGAGGAGGCAAGAAGGGTCTCAAGCTGCGAGAGTCGTTCGTCAAGCGAACCGGAGATTGCGAGTATTGGCTGCAGGCGGTCTACGGCTTCCTGCGAGAGTCCGCGCTCCAGAAGCTCCTCGTTGACCTTCTCCAGCCCGATTTTGTCGAGCTTGTCGATGGCTGTGGTTATGTCGATTATCTTGTCGGGATGGCCGATAAGCTCGGCGATGCCGGCAAGCACCTTGCGGTTGTTGAGTTTCAGCACCACACGGATGTTGAGGCGGCGGAACACCTCATCCACCATCTGCAGCAGCTCGATTTCGTTAATCAGCGAATCTGAGCCTACCACATCGGCGTCACACTGGTAAAACTCGCGGTAGCGTCCTTTCTGGGGACGGTCGGCGCGCCATACCGGCTGAATCTGGTAACGCTTGAAGGGCATCTGCAGCTCGTTGCGGTGCTGTACCACATAACGGGCGAAAGGCACCGTGAGGTCGTAGCGCAACCCCTTCTCGCTGATTTTCGAGGTCAGCTTGGGATAATTGACATCAGCCATCTCTGAAGAATCGACATTCTTCAGGTATTCCCCTGAGTTGAGAATCTTGAAGAGGAGCTTGTCACCCTCCTCGCCATACTTCCCCATGAGGGTGGAGAGGTTCTCCATCGCCGGGGTCTCGACGGGGTTGTAGCCGTAGAGGCGGAAGACGGTGCGGATGGTGTCGAATATGTAATTGCGGCGAGCCATTTCCACCGGGGAAAAGTCGCGTGTTCCTTTGGGAATGGAGGGCTTCATATCTTTGTCAATCAGTTCTTGTTGGCGCGTTTGCGTTCAAGTTCATCAAGGATTATCTTGCGGAGACGGAGATGGTTGGGGGTTACCTCAACATACTCATCTTCCTTGATGTATTCCAGCGCTTCCTCAAGGCTGAACACCACAGGGGGGACAATCTTGGCCTTGTCGTCAGCACCTGACGCGCGCATATTGGTGAGTTTCTTTGATTTGGTGACGTTGATCACAATATCCTTGTCCTTGGCGCTCTCTCCCACCACCTGGCCGGCATACACCTCCTCCTGGGGGAAGATGAAGAAGCGTCCGCGGTCCTGCAGCTTGTCGATGGCGTAGGCGTAGGCCGTACCTGCCTCCATGGCGATAAGCGAACCGTTGGTGCGGCGTTCGATGTCACCCTTCCAAGGCTGGTATTCCATGAATCGGTGGGCCATGATAGCCTCACCCGCAGAGCCGGTCAGCACATTGTTGCGCAGGCCGATGATACCGCGCGAGGGAATCTGGAACTCCATATGGACGCGGTCGTTCTGGGTGGTCATCGAGACGAGGTCACCCTTGCGGCGGGTGACCATGTCAATCATCTTGGAGGCGTATTCCTCGGTGACGTTGATGGTCAGCAGCTCGACAGGCTCGCATTTGACCCCGTCGATTTCCTTGATGATGACCTGGGGCTGTCCTACCTGCAGCTCATATCCTTCGCGGCGCATTGTCTCGATAAGCACCGAGAGGTGCAATACTCCGCGCCCGAAGACGTTCCACTTGTCTTCGTTGTCATTCTTGGTGACGCGCAGGGCGAGGTTCTTGTCAAGCTCGCGGGTCAGACGCTCCTGTATGTGGCGCGAGGTGACAAACTTGCCGTCCTTGCCGAAGAAGGGGGAATCGTTGATGGTGAATGTCATCGACATGGTTGGCTCGTCGATGGCGATGCGCGGCAGCGGCTCGGGGTTGTCGATGAGGGTCACGGTGTCGCCGATCTCGAAGTTCTCCAGACCGACGAGGGCGCAGATGTCGCCCGATGAGACCTCGGCCACTCGCTTGCGTCCCATACCCTCAAAGGTGTGCAGCTCCTTGATTTTCTGTCGCAGCACAGAACCGTCTCTGCGGCTCAGGCCGATTTCCATACCCTCGCGGAGTGTGCCGCGATGGACACGGCCCACAGCGATACGGCCCACATAGCTCGAATAGTCGAGCGAGGTAATCAGCATCTGGGAGTCACCCTCAAGAGTCTTGGGAGCGGGGATATGCTCGATGATGGCGTCAAGCAGGGGGATGATATTGTCGGTCGGTTTCTGCCAGTCGAGGCTCATCCAGCCGTTTTTGGCAGAACCGTATATTGTCGGGAAGTCAAGCTGCTCCTCCGTCGCGTCGAGATTGAACATCAGGTCGAACACCATCTCCTGAACCTCCTCCGGACGACAGTTGGGCTTGTCCACCTTGTTGATGACCACCACCGGTTTCAGCCCCATCTGGATAGCCTTCTGGAGCACGAAACGGGTCTGGGGCATCGGGCCTTCAAAAGCGTCGACCAGCAGCAGACAGCCGTCGGCCATATTGAGCACACGCTCCACCTCGCCGCCGAAGTCGGCGTGTCCGGGAGTGTCGATGATGTTTATCTTGGTGTCCTTGTAGTTGATGGAGACATTCTTGGAAAGGATTGTTATACCCCTCTCCCTCTCCAGGTCGTTATTGTCGAGGATAAGTTCGCCGGCATTCTGATTCTCGCGAAAGAGATGCCCGGCCAGAAGCATTTTGTCGACCAGCGTCGTCTTACCATGGTCGACGTGGGCGATGATTGCGATGTTGCGGATGTTCTGCATTACGGATGTAAACAGCTTTGAAATTATTTTCAGTTCATTTTCAAGCTGCAAAGTTACGAAAATTTCCCGTAATCCATCCCACCCGCCCCCTCTTTTTTATTCAACCGCACGCCAAGCGCCGGAGAGGGACACCCCTCCTCATTCAAACAAGCCATAGATTCTGTCAAAGTCGAGAATGGCCATAACGAAAATGATAGCCACGACACAAAACAGAATCGCGACATATCCCCACATATACAGGGTTGATGGATGATGGCCGAGAAGACGTCTCACCTTCGGAGAGCGTTCTGTCGGCTTGGAGGAAGAGGAATTAGAATAGTAGGTCTGTCGGGACATTTCGATATGGCATATATTTTAAATCCACAAAGGAACATGGCAACAAGGTCAGCAACCAAGCTCCAACTGGTTCTTTATCAAGTTGTAGTACATACCTCTAAGGGCAAGAAGTGAGCTATGCGTGCCTTTCTCGACAACGCGTCCGTGATCGAGCACCACAATGTGGTCGGCATTGCAGACTGTTGACAGCCTGTGAGCCACTACAACCACAGTCCGGCCATAGTAAAATTGCTCTAGGTTGCCGACTATCTCGCGTTCGTTACGAGCATCAAGGGCGTTGGTGGCCTCATCGAGAAAAATGAAAGGAGGGTTTTTGTAAACCGCGCGAGCGATAAGTATTCGTTGTTTCTGTCCCTGACTCAAGCCAATTCCGTCGGGGCCAATGACCGTATCATACCCAAGAGGGAGGGCGAGAATGAAGTCGTGAATATTGGCCATTCGGGCTGCATACACAAGCCTGTCGCAATCTATTTCCCCGTCATCGACCGCAATGTTGCGGGCTATTGACTCGGAGAATATCACACCATCCTGCATAACGGCACCACATCTGCCGCGCCAGTCTTTCAAATCCATAGTTTGCAAATCAACCCCACCGACCTCTATCTCCCCTCCCGCGACGGGATAATAGCCCAGCATCAGCTTAACAAGCGTAGTCTTGCCAGAGCCGGACACGCCAACAATGGCTGTCACCTTTCCGGCGGGAACAGTCATGTCCACACCCCTGATTGTCTCCTCCGCCGCATGCGGGTCATATCCGAATCTCACTCCACGCAGGCAAATGGAGGCCGCATCCACAGTAATATCTCCAGAGGAGTCACCAGAATGTTCTTCCTGCTCACGGTGTATCTCATTGATACGCTCAAGGGAGATCTTCACATCCTGCATCGAATAGATGAAAGCCATTAGCTGCTCCACTGGAGAATTGAGCTGCCCGACGATATACTGAATTGCTAGCATAGCTCCAAGCGATAGGGAGCCGTTAATCACACCTTTGGCGGCGAGAACCGTAATCAATATGTTTTTCACCTCATTTATGAAAATACTTCCCGCCTCTTGTGTCTGTTGTAGGCGTAGGCTTTTCATCTGCACAGCAAACAAGTCGGCCTGCACATCCTCCCATTCCCAACGGCGCCGTAGCCCACAGCCCTGCAACTTAATTTCCTGCATCGATGTAACGAAACGAAACGTCTTGTTCTGGTTTTCAGCCTGTTTTTCGAACAACTCGTAATCAAGAACTTTCCTGCGTTTCAAGAAAGAAGCAATCCATATCGCGTATGCTAAGCTACCGGCGAGGAACACTCCGAATACGAGCTTATCGTAGACCAGCAGCACGATACCGAACACCAGAAAACTAAGCATCGTGAACATTATACCAAGTGTCTGCCCTGTTAGGAATGACTGTACCCGCTGATGGTCAGCCATACGCTGTATCAGGTCGCCTGTCAGCTTAGTGTCGAAAAAAGACATCGGGAGATTCAACAATTTTACAAAGAAATCGCTCAGCAAGGATATATTGATTCTCAGAGAGATATGAAGAAAAAGCCACCTACGAATGAAATCCGTAGCTGTGCGACCGACAACTGTCATCAGCTCACCCAACAACACAAGCCATATGAAGCCTATATCTCTCCTGCTGATTCCAACATCGACAATAGCCTGGGTAAGCATTGGCATCACTAATTGCAACAGGCACCCGGCCAATAACCCGAGGAAAATCTGGAGAAAAAATTTACGGTATTCCCTTAGGTATCGACCAAGCACTCTAAGAGGATTACTGCGACGGATTTCCTCCTCTTGAAGCTGACCGAAACGCTCAGTGATGGTGAACCACATCCCTATCCCCTCTTGTCTTGCCTGCTGCACGCCATTACCTCGCGGAAGCCAGTGGGCAGCAAATTCCTCGCGTGTATAGGTTATTTTCCCTTTGGAGGGATCGGCAATCCTGAACCGGCGACCGTTGCGAGAAATCCCGTAAAGCACCACGAAATGGTTCTGGTTCCAATGGAGGATGCAAGGCATTGGTAACCGGACAAGATTGTCTACTACGGTTTTACCACCTTTCGATTCAAGGCCCAACGCTCGGGCGGCATCGGCGATTCCTTTCATCGAAACCCCTTCTTTAGTCGGAAAGCACAGCTTCTCAAGCTGTCCCAAAGAACACCGAAGCCCCAAATGGCGACAAACCATCCAAAGCGCGGCGACTCCGCATTGCATCGAGTCGCGTTGTTTAATGAAAGGGAAACGTCTCAAGGCTTCTCCTTAGAATTTAAAAATTATAGGCAATAATAAAGTTTTCCGCTACCGATGTTTTCCTGAAACGGTTTGCTCTACAAACGGCTTTTCTCGGCAGACCCTGCGCCCTGTCCCTTGTAACGCGACCGGGTGGCGTTGAAAGCATAATGGACAAACAGCTGAACTTTGCGTTGACCGAAATCAGAAACTCCGCTGTCAACCACTGCCTGATTGTAAGAAGTGAATCTGTTTATCTGCTGGTTAAGCAAATCTTTGCCATACAACTGTACGGTCAGCCTGTTTTTCAGGAATGACTTCGAGATACCGACTGTCAGCATATGCGCATAACGCATATGCGATAATTGCTGGTCGCCCGATGAACGGAATCTATAGTTACCGTAAACGGCAATGCCCCATGGCAACTCCAAAGTGTTGTCAAATCCAATCGTGTAAATCGGTTGAGACATATTCATATTATGATGATTTACCTCAATATGAAGGAATTGTTTCTGAAACCCTACGCTCACGGAAGGCCGCCAGTGTCCTATCGCAGTCTGATACCCTCCACTTACATAAATAGATTTCAGCTCCGGCAGGTTTTCCCACCGTTGAAGTATTATGTCGGGATCTGGTTCGTAAAACAAAGACGTGTGTATAATCGGCGTCTTCTGATACTGGTATCCGGATTGCAACCAGAAATCCTTATGTTGGGCGTTCAGATATACCTGCTGTTGCCTTATGGATTTCAACTGGGGGTTACCGGACTGGTAGGAATAACGATTGACATACATTATTTCTCCGGTCATCATACTGTAATTAGGTGGATATTTGTCGTAACGATAACCGATATTCCATGAGAACGCCCCGAATACAGCTCCAAATTTCACACTCGGGAAGAGATTATCATATACTTCCTTATAGGCATCATCGCTTCCGTCATATTTCACACGACGATGCTCATAACGCAATCCTACTTCCCAGAAAAACTTAGATATTCGCTGTTTCCAGCTTATGAAGAGGGCAATCGTAGATTCATCGTTTTCCGAATATCCCGACTTCATAACCCCATCCGGACAAAAGAAATTTGATTTATAATTCGTGCCGGTCCATTCCTGTCCGAGGGTGAACTCGGCTTTTTTCACAGGATATGTCAGAATCAGATTTTCAGCCAAAAAACGCGACGATGATGCTCCTTGTGTGGAAAATGACCTTGCCGGTTGCGCCCCGCCAAATTCATCATATCTGGTATCTGTGTTTGAAGAATTTCCCTGATAGTCAAAATTAGAAGAAATAGCCAAATCGCTGATTTTTCCCTCATAATAAAAATTGGCATTCTGCAATGGCCAGATTTTGGCATCCTCCTCCTCATCTTGCCTCCAGTCATCAATCATTCCGGCCTCAACCAGTCTTGTGAGGCTTGACATATCACGTTTCCGATTGTTCCATAACAAGTAATAGGAACCACCAATGGAGTGATTGGAATTAAAGTCATAGCTGAATCCTATTTTTCCATTAAGATCATTACCTTTGTCTATGAACCTTGTGGAAAATTCCTGCCGACGAGGGTTCTGGGAAAATATATCCGAAACATAATCCATTATTGACTCTGAATTAGAGTGATTCTGGAATACTCGGGCAAACAGTTCAAGTCCGCGCCATCGATATTGAAGATAAGCCCCGACCGTGTTGGAGAATTGTCTGTTCAAGGCCATTCCTTCTTGAATCCAGCCACTAAAGCCCTCCCCGACGCGCCTCTTTGTCTTTATAAGTATAACAGCCTTCACATCAGAACCGTATCGGCTACCGGGATTTGTAATAACCCTGATTGACGCGATTTCGGAGGTCTGAAGGGTCTTGAGGTCTGACAGCTCCCTGACTTGACGGCTGTTGATATAGAATACAGGATTTCCTTTGCCGAATACGGTGACATCCTCTCCCTGAACCGATAACATCGGAATGAACGAAAGGGCCTCAAAAACCGTCGGCATATTGGCCAGTGGGGTATTATCCACCAATGTCACCATATCCCCTTCCACAAGCCGAGTCACCGTGGGTTTAGCAGTCACAGCAACCTCTTTAAGAATTGTCTCTTTCGGTTGCATCCTGACTGTTAGCGTCTCTCCACAATACTCATCTACTTGTATTGTCTGTTCTTCATATCCAATCATTTTGAAATTGAGCAGACCAATTCCGTCTCCTGACAAAACAAACCTGCCAACGGAATCGGTCACCGTTCCCGCGACAAATGTGGAGTCAGCCCCCAGGCCTACGACATTGACAAATTCTAAAGAGGATGAAGACTCGCCATCCTCCACTATGCCAACAATGTCCTCGCCATACCCTGCCATCCTGACAAAGAATACCAATATGGCTACAACAATTAATGCTTTTTTTGTCATCATAGAAAGAGTTTTAATCCAATGAATATATCACTGCGAATTTACCTCTTCCTGACTGCCGATTAAAATATCCTTTAACCTTATTTCGTCACACCACATCCCATACAATCCTCCTCATCAGCCTTATTTTCACCCGATTATCGAGCGTGTGACAAAATGGACTTATCACATTCACTCTATTACCTGAAAGTCAACCTTATACAAACACCTTCATTCGCAATTGTAAGATAGTATCACTCAAAAACAGCCACGTTTCCCACGGATATTCCGGCCTCACAGACACGGTTGCGGATGCGCTGCCACTTGGTGTAGTAGTTAGTCGGGGAGAGATTCAGCAAAAGGCAGATTGATTTGGGAGAGAAACCGGCAAGTTTAAGGGCGATGAAATATATGTCAGCTTTTTTCATTTTGGGTATCTCGACCTTTATCTTGGTCAGGATACCGTCATAGAGTATGTCTATTTTTTCACATACCTGGTCGAGGGACTCTTCCGACCGCAATTTCTCCAGTTGGGCCTCTATGCTTTTGACCATTGATTCGGGTGTTCCCCGCCCGGTCGATTTGGCAATGAAATACTCGGTGGTCAGCTTATCCAATGAGGTGAAACCCGATTTGAACAGCGACTCGACAACAGACTTGTCTATTTTTGCCGACGCCAACTGTTCGCGGATGCTATCCAGCTCCATTAACGTTGAGGCCTCACGCAACTGTTGACGCTTATGTCTTAATCGAAGATACACAATCAACAAAATTATGACAGTCAGAAAGAATGCCATAATGGCAAAAATCATTTTGTTTCTGGCTTCGACCCGAGCCGATTCCTCTTGCGCCTTTTTATTGTAATACTCACTGATGACGATTGATGGAGACTGGGTCACAGTGACATTATGGCGAAACTGGTTAATACTATCCACAAGCTTAGTGTAGTGATATGCTGTTTCATAGTCACCATGGGATTCGGCGACAAGCTGAGTATATTTATAATAAAAAAAGTTGCCGTCACCTCCGTAATAATGATTTTTCATTATAGGAAGATAATGTTCCACACTGTCGATTTTTCCAGCGGTAAAAAACATGCTCAGGACATTACGCCAATCAATTCTCCATAAGAAATCCTTGCCGGCATATCTCAGTGAATGTCGGAACGCATTCTCTGCCTGTTCAAGACTATCTTTTTCGACGTATAGCTTGATATACCTGTTATAAATACGTGACAACTCCACGGAATCAGTCAAAGGTGTGGCCCGCAGTAAGCTATCCATCACAGCCAAAGCCTCGTCTGTATGCCCCAGTGCGTTCAGATAAACCGCAGAGTATCTTTTCATATTCCGAACATCCCTGAATCGCTTGCAAGCACCATAATAAGCACCGGATTTTTGCGCATGGTCAAGCACTGAATCAGGTTTGTACACCGGTTCAAAATTATACATCAGGAGTTCTTCCGCCCGCGCCATCATAAGGGTATCATTTACGATTTCAGCTATATCCCTGGCATCAAACGCATCCGTCATCGACTCCAAAAGATTACGATGGGCTAAATTGCAGAAACTTCGCATCGTCAAAGCCTCAAACAGATGGTAATTATCTTGCTCCTTTCTGAAAAACTCAACATTCCCTGTCAACACTGAATCGTCAGGTGGATAATCTCCGCAAAAGATATTGCCTTTCGCTCTCAAAAGGCCATACAGTTCCCGGCGGTAATCATTATCCAAATCCTCGTGGGGAATGGAGTCAAGGCGACATAACAGCGACCTGACATCAGGTATCGAGTCGTAAAATCCATTCTCGATGTCGGCCAACAGTCGGTCGGTCTGCGTCTCCCTGCTACAAGCGGTGAGAACGAGAAGAAGATGGCCGAGGAACAGCACGAGGGAGGGGAGCATCTGTCGCCAGACACGGCGACGGTTGTTTTCGATTGCAGTTTTATTTTTTTCGGAGAACAGCATTTCTGGCGATATTAAGGAGTTCGCGTCTGCAAATATACTACTTTCCCATTCTTTATACAAATAAATTTCATCAAGACGTGAATCCTCGCGAAATAGAAAATACAGGGGTCAGTCGGCGGCACAGACTCCGTCGAGCGAGAGGAGGCGGCCGGTGATTTCGGGGAAGATGTCGGCTCGCATTGACAGGGTCATCGAGCAGGAATTGTCGAAGGTCTGGCTTAGGATGTCAAGCTCCGGGGAGGATTTGACCACTTTCATCACGTCGTTCATCGCCAGGTATGGGAAGGTGAAGGTGAAGGTCTCTTTTTTGTGGCACTCTATGATTTCCCCCTCCTCTATGGCCAGACGCGCGGCCTCGCGGTAGGCGGCGATAAGGCCCGGTGTGCCAAGTTTTATCCCACCGAAATAGCGGACAACGATTATCACGATGTCGGTCAGGTTGGCCGAGTTTATCTGGCCGAGAATCGGCTTGCCGGCGGTGCCTGACGGTTCCCCGTTGTCGCTCGACAGGAAATCGAGGCGGTCTGCCCCGAGCATGAACGCCCAACAGACGTGGCGGGCGTCGAAATACTCCTTGGAGACACGCTTTACCTCCTCGCGGGCCTGTTCACGGGTTGTCACCGGGATGGCGAAGCTGATGAAACGGCTGCGCTTTTCGGTGAAGAGGGCTTTGGAAGGTGATGCGAGGGTATAGTAGGTATCCATTGAGCGGTGATTCAAGAATTGGTGGAAGCGAGAGGCCCTCGCGGAAACGCGTCAATCATCGAGCCGGGAGTTGCGTTGACGATGGAGATGCCGCGGGCCGAGGCGTATGCCTGGATGCGGTGATACGACCTGAATGCTATGGTCATACTTTCCAGCACTTCGTGGAGCGGATGGCGCACATACTCCTGGCGTATGCGTTTCTGCTCCCTGTCATCCTCCTTGTAGAAATGGGGCTGGATTGAGACAACCTCGTTGCGGTCGTTGACCGACAGCGTGGAAAGCCAGGAATGGTCTGCTCCAAGCAGGAATATCTGCTTATAACCCAGCCATATGCCTGTCATTATCGAGGGAATCAGCACGTTGCGGGGGCGGGGCATGCCGAGCCGGTTGCCGAACATCGCATCCTCAAACCATCGGAACCCCTCGACGGCGACAAAATTAAAGGTCTCCACCCTCAGCAGCGGGTTGGCAAACAGCCGAGCCTTGCGACGCGCCGCTGACGGAATCAGCAATGTCATCGCGAAGTCGATGGAATTGAGGGCTGCGACAAGCCGCGCCACATTCGGGTCTGTGTCGGCCTTGTCGAAGAAATGGGGGTCGGCGAGAACATAATATTTCGGCCTCACCTGCTGGAATTCAGGGGAGTTGGCAAAGAAATTCACGGCGAGAGTGTCCGATGCCTGCAATGCGGGCATATCCTCCTCCAGGTTGCGGCGCAGAGAGGGGCCATTGCCAAGGATGACCAGTGGCCTGCCGGAGGACACCGCCGCAGCAGGCGAAGGCCCCCGGTTCCCGAGGGACGGAAGCATACGCAGGCTGCTCTTGAAAGTCGCACCAAGAGAGTCGAAAAATCCTGTTATCCGGGATGCAGCGGAACTGCCCATTTCTGTCGAACTGTTTTTTGTGTCGTTAATTTTGTGCAAACTTAAGAATTTTAGAGCAATTTCCATTCCTGTTTCATCGAAAAATAGTAAATTTGCCCCTCTGAAACCGACCTATGACAGACAACGATGCCATAAGGATTGATATTGACGGGGTGTTGCGCCAGCGGCTACCCCGTCTGGCGCGGTTCATTCCCCGGTTCGCCGTGGAATGGATGAAGCGCACCATCTGCCAGGATGAGCTTAACAGGATTCTCGACGAGAATGCCGGGCTGGAGGGTGCCGACTTCGCCCGAGGCGCCTTGAAATCGCTCGACATCACCGTCGAGACCCGATTCGAGGAGCGTCTCCCCTCCCCCGCGAACCGGCGGGTGCTGTATGTCAGCAACCATCCGCTTGGAGGTCTTGACGGAATGGCGCTCATCGACTATGTGCAGCGCCGCCACGGCGGCAACGTCTATTTCGTGGTCAACGACCTGCTGTCGGCGGTGAAGCCGCTTGAGAAGGTGTTCCTTCCCATCAACAAGTTCGGCAAGCAGAGCCGGGAGGCTGTCAAGGCGGTGGATGAGGCCTTCGCCGGCAACGACCCGGTGATAATGTTTCCGGCCGGACTGGTGTCGAGGCTCCACCGTGTGCCATACATGGGGAAGAAACGTAAGCTGGTCTCAGACCTGACCTGGAACAAGATGTTTGTCAACAAGGCCCATCATCACAAGCGCGACATCATACCCATCTTCTTCAGCGGCAAAAACTCCAGGAGCTTCTACCGGATGGCCAACCTGCGCCGCCGCCTGGGGCTGAAGTTCAATTTCGAGATGATATACCTCCCCCGTGAGATGGTAAGGATGGCCCACAGCGCGCTTTCGATTTCTTTCGGCGTACCGCTGTCGTGGGAGATGCTCACCCCCGGGCGCGACGCGGCAGGATGCGCCGCCTCTGTCAGGGCATCGGTCTACCACATCAATGTCGTAGATCCCGACCAGCCCCCGGCCAGAAGGATTTTGTTCCCGCAGGGGACACCTAAAAACCACAAGAAACAAAATGTCTGAAAAAATAATAGACCCGGTAGCCCCCGAACTTATAATGGCGGAGCTGACACCCGACCGACTGCTCCGCAAGACCAACAAGGGGGGGAATGAAATATATGTGGTAGACTGCCGCAACGCCCCCGATACGATGCGTGAAATCGGGCGTCTGCGCGAGATTGCGTTCCGGGCGGCCGGCGGCGGCACCGGAAAAAGCTGCGACATCGACCAGTATGACACGATGGATCCTCCCTGCCGACAGCTGATCGTGTGGTCTCCCGAAGACCACGAAATCATCGGCGGATACCGCTTCATTCTCGGGAAAGACATAAAGATTGAAGGGGGGCGGCCGAGAATCGCCACCTCACATATGTTCAGCTTCTCGCCGGAATTCATATCCGAATACCTTCCCCTGACAATCGAGCTTGGCCGCTCGTTCGTAAGGCTCGAATACCAGTCGTCGCGCGCCGGCGCAAAGGCTATTTTCGCCCTTGACAACCTATGGGACGGCCTGGGCGCACTGACCGTGGAGCATCCCGAGATGAAATACCTCTTCGGGAAATTCACCATGTATCCCAGCTACGACCGCGAGTGCCGCGACATGCTGCTGTATTTCCTCAACAAGCACTTCCCTGACACCGACAGCCTCTGCCGTCCGTTCAATCCGATTGCTCGTGGCGACGGAGAGGGAAAATTCGAGCGTATGTTCCCCGGCCACGATTTCAAGGAGGACTACCGCATACTTAACTCCGCCATCCGTGAACACGGCATCAACATCCCGCCCCTTGTCAACGCTTACATGAGCCTCAGCCCGACGCTGAAAGTGTTCGGCACAGCCATCAACGACGAGTTCGGGGATGTGGAGGAGACTGGCATCTTCCTGACCATAGCCGAAGTATACGAGGAGAAGAAAGACAGGCACATCAACTCTTACCACCCCGAAGAGGGTCACCACGGCGACATATGAGCTGGATTGTTTCAAAAAAACGGAACCTGGCGTTGCTGCTCGTTGCAACCTGCGCCATTTCAGGGGCGAAAGCGGCCGACTCTGACGCTGCCACTCCCGGAGGGTTCGCAATGACAGGCCGCGCCGAGGGGATTTTCGCCGCAGGCAGCGGTGATTTCGCCCCATATTACATCGCGTCGAACAATCACGGGATTCTCACCCAAAGCAACGACGCGTTGCTCAGGCTGTCACTCGACAAGCAGCCTGACACGAAGAAACGTTTCAGCTACGGCTTCGGCATTGACTTCCTGACCGGCTACACATCCTCGACCGATTACCTACGTTTCTCCCCCGACGAGGCTCCCGGAGGTATGAAAGTCACCAATGGCTGGCTTGTGCCACACAGCGAACACCCTTCCCGCATATGGCTCCAGCAGCTTTACGGCGAAATCCGTTACCGTGGAGTCTTCCTCACCGTCGGTATGAAGCAACACACCTCCGCCCTGCTCAGCCCTACCCTGTCGAGCGGTGACCTGGTGGAAAGCGGCAACTCCCGTCCGATTCCCGAGGTCAGGATTGGCTTCAACGATTTCCAGGACATCCCGTTCACCAGCGGCTGGCTCCAGATTCAGGGTGAGATCTCCTACGGGAAGATGACCGACAACGCCTGGCTGCGCGACCATTACAACTACTACAACAGTCACCTCAACCAGGGCGCCCTTTACAGCTACAAGCGGTGTTATTTCCGCACCAAGCCTGCCGAACGCTTCTCGGCGACTTTCGGCATGCAGGTCGGTGCATTCTTCGGCGGGAAAAGCGACTGGTACTCCAACGGTGAACTGACCAAGACGGCATCGTTCTCGAAAGGAATCAAGCAGTTCTTCAATATGTTCCTCCCCACCGACGGCGGTCTTGAATATTATTCGGGCAGCTCGCTCGGCAGCTGGGACGTCATGTTTCGCTACCGGCTGAATGACGGGGCAACCATCAAGGCCTATATGCAGAAGCCTTGGGAAGACGGCTCCGGAATCGGATTCCTGAACGGCTTCGACGGAGTGTGGGGAATACAATTCACCGCAGCACGCAAAGGGCTTGTTTCCGGCGCGGTATTCGAATACCTCGACTTCACCAACCAGTCCGGCCCGATGCACTGGGATCCGGATGACGCCCCCGGCACCGACATCACCAACCGTGCCGAAGGTGGCGACGATTACTATTACAACCATGAATTCAACGCTTATGCCAATTACGGCATGGCCATAGGTTCTCCCTTTATGGTCTCACCAATCTACAACACCGACGGATACCTGCAATTCGCCTCAAACCGCATCAGGGGATTCCATATCGGGCTGGAGGGAGACATCACCCCGCAGGTGTCATACAGGCTGCTCGGAGGCTACCGCCGGTCATGGGGTAGCGGCCGCATCCCTTTCATCAATCCCAAGGATGACACCTCTTTCATGGCGGAAGCTTCCTACTCCCCCGTCAGGCTTCCCGGCCTGACCGTCAAGGCGGCATTCGGTCTCGACCACGGGGAATTATACGGCAACACGGCAGGCGGAATGGTCACAATATCATACACCGGCCTTATCACAATACCCAGAAAACGATGATTATGAACAACTCCACATATTCCTCCCTGACGAAAGCCCTGAGCCGGCCCGTATCTCTTATGGGCCTGTTTGTCGCGGCGATGCTCCTGGGGGGATGCACCCGGAACAACGGCGACATCGGCGACTGGTTCGGGAAATGGCAGGTGATGGAAATCCGCGTTGACGGGGTCGCAGAAACCGACTATGAGCCTCGTCATTTCTGGGAATTCCAGAATGACATCATCCGGTTGGTTTGGGTCGGCCCTAACGGCTACGACCGCGACACATATTACTGCTTCGGCACGTGGAAGCAACCATCTGACAACGCCATGGTCTTCGACTTCTCACACAGCGATGACAGCGGACGTCTGCTTTACCGCCCGTTCAGCGCGATGCACTTCCCCGGCGACAGGCCTTTCACCCTGACCATCTCGGATGTCTCCGGCAAAACCTGCACGATGAAGTATGTAGAGGAGTCCACCTCGACAGAATACACCTACCTGCTGCGCAAGCGATAGGTTTTCATAAAGGGAAGCAACCATTGCCCTAAGGCTCCTCTTTCTCTCTGACTCTCCCATTCACAAACAAGCAAAACAAGCCCAATATGCCACGCAACATACAACACGCCCTCGTCACCGGAGCCGACGGTTTCATCGGCTCGCATCTCGTCGACCTGCTCCTCTCCCGGGGAATCAAGGTCAGAGCCCTATGCCAGTACAACTCATTCAACAACTGGGGATGGCTCGAAGGGAAATCCGACCCCAATCTTGAGATTGTCTGCGGAGATGTGCGCGACGCGGCCTTCTGCCGTCATATCGCGAAAGATGTGGACACGATATTCCACCTCGCGGCCCTCATAGCGATTCCTTACAGCTATGTCGCTCCCGAAAGCTATGTCGACACCAACATCACAGGCACACTCAATATGTGCCAGGCCGCCAAAGACCTCAATACCGGACGGTTGATTGTCACCTCAACCTCCGAGGTCTACGGAACAGCCCAGTATGTGCCTATTGACGAAAAGCATCCCCGTCAGCCGCAGTCACCCTACTCCGCTACGAAAATCGGAGCGGACGCAATCGCCAAGAGTTTTTTCAACGCGTTCAACCTCCCGGTGGTAATAGCGCGGCCCTTCAACACCTACGGCCCGCGCCAGAGCGCCAGGGCAATCATCCCCACCATAATCTCTCAGATTGCCAACGGCGAACGCCGTATCAAGGTCGGAGACCTCTCCCCCACCCGTGACTTCAACTTCGTGGAAGACACCTGCCGCGGATTCCTGGCTCTCGCCCAGGCCGACGGCATCGAGGGGGAGGAGATAAACATCGCCACAGGCACAGAGGTCACCATGGCGGAAACCCTCAGGCTTATCGCCGAACTGATGGAGGCTGATGTCGAATATGTGGTTGACCCCGAGCGTCTGCGCCCCTCCAAGAGCGAGGTGTTCAGGCTCTGCGGCGACAACACCAAAATCACCGGACTCACCTCCTGGCGTCCGGAAGTGACTTTGCGTGAGGGGTTGGCCCACACGATTGCGTGGTTTACCGACAGCGGCAACCTGTCGCGATACAAGTCCGACATATACAACCAATAAGCCGTATGGAGAAAGTCGGAATACTTTTCCTTGGTGGGGCCAAACGTGTCTCGATGGCAGAGAAATTCATCTGCGCCGGACGGAAGCTCGGCATCCAGGCGGAGATTTTCAGCTATGAACTGTGTCGGGAAGTGCCTGTCGCATCGGTGGCCGGCATAATCACCGGCCTGAAATGGAGCGACCCAGCCATATACGACGACCTCCACAGAAAAGTGGCCGAATATGGCATACGGCTCATGGTGCCGTTTGTCGACGGAGCCGTGGAGGTGGCCGCCCGCTACCGCGACCTATACGGGGATGTCACAGTTCCGGTCGGAGACGCCGTTGACGCCGCCCGGATGTTCGACAAAATCGAGGCTGACCGCCTGTTCCGTGAGAAAGGGTTGCCCGTACCTGCCGCCAATGGATTTCCCCTCATTGCGAAACCCCGTTTCGGATCCGCATCAAAAGGGATAAAGGTAATCACCGACAGCGACGCCCTCCGCTCACTCAAGCATCCTGAAGACTACCTCATACAGGAATATATATCCCCCCGCAAGGAAATCACGGTTGACTGCTATGTGTCGCTGGCAGGAGAAACCATAACCGCCGTGCCGCGTTACCGCCTTGAGACCCAGGGTGGCGAAGCTTCTGTCACAGAAACATTCCGCGACCCGGAGGTCGAACGGCTCGCCCGGGAAACTCTCGCGGCCACCGGGCTGCGCGGCGCGGTGACGATACAGATGCTGCGCGACACCCGCGACAACAGGCTGATGCTTATGGAAATCAATCCCCGTCTGGGGGGAGGGGCGGTCTGCGCGTGCCGTGCCGGAGCCGATTTGCCGGGATTCATCCTGCGCGACACCCTCGGCATTCCGGTTGAGCCTTGTGATGGCTGGAAAAGCCACATTCGTGTATGCCGCTATTTTTCAGAAGTTGCGTTTGACATGGGCACACCCCAGAATAACTGAACATCGCTATGAACAAAGTCATAATAATCGCCGAAGCGGGCGTGAACCACAACGGAGACTATGGCCGTGCCGTGGAGATGGTGCGGGCGGCCAAAGAGGCCGGAGCCGACTATGTGAAATTCCAGACTGCCGTACCCGAACTTGTCATCTCTTCCGTGGCCCCTAAAGCGGAATACCAGAAGGAAACCACCGGCAACAGTGAAAGCCAGCTGGAGATGTGCCGGAAAATCCACCTCAAACTCGACGACTACCTTCCGCTGGCAGAACTCTGCCGTGAGGAAGGCATAGGGTTCATGTCCACCCCGTTCGACCTGGTCTCCATCGACTGCCTCGCCCCTCTCGGGATGGACTTCTGGAAAATACCCTCCGGAGAAATCACCAACCTCCCCTACCTTAGGAAAATCGCCGGGAAGGGTGGAAAGGTAATACTCTCGACCGGCATGTCGGAATTGCCTGAAATAGAGGCTGCAATGGCTGTGTTGGAATCAGGAGGAATCCCCCGCCGCGACATATCCCTGCTGCATTGCAACACCCAGTATCCGACCCCCATGCGCGATGTCAACCTCAAGGCAATGGAGCAGTTGCGGTCACTGAATCCCGGTATGGTAGGCTACAGCGACCACACCGTCGGAATCGAGGTGCCGGTGGCGGCCGTAGCCTTGGGTGCCTCCATCATTGAGAAGCATTTCACACTCGACAAGTCGCTTCCCGGCCCCGACCACCGCGCGTCGCTTGACCCCGCCGAACTGAAAGCTATGGTCAAGGCAATAAGAAACATAGAGCAGGCCGTAGGTGACGGAGAAAAGCATGTCTCTGACTCCGAACGCCCCAACATCGAGGTCGCCCGCAAGAGCATCATCGCCGCCCGCGACATAAAGGCAGGTGAAATCCTTTCGGAGGAGAACCTGACCGTGAAACGCCCCGGCAACGGTATATCCCCTATGCGCTGGGACGAGATAATCGGCACCCGCGCCATCCGTGATTTCCAGGCCGACCATCTTATCGAGGTCTGAAAGTTTCAAGCCAGATACCGGGCCATCCGGTGATGATTGATTGTTATAATCGATATGGATAACGACAACAGACAAACCGAAGAATCCGCAACCCCACTGAAGAGTGTGGTTGCAGGAATTATACAACGGCTTGCCCCGAAATATGGAACCGGGGAGGCCCGCGAGATGTCGCGTATCATTTTCGAGAACCTGAAGGGATGGAATCCTGTAGAGCTCGCCATACGCCAGGATGAACCGGTCAGCAACTTCATCACCGGGAAAATAGAGGGCATAATCACCCGTCTCCTTGACGACGAGCCTATACAGCAGATTTTCGGGAACACCTGTTTTTACGGGATGAAACTCAAAGTGACACGCGACACCCTCATTCCACGTCCTGAGACGGCCGAACTGGTAGACATCATCGTGAAGGAGAACCAACAGAAAGACCTCCGCGTGCTTGACGCAGGCACCGGCTCGGGATGTATCGCCATCGCCCTGTCGCGCAACCTGCCGTTCCCGCAGGTCACTGCCATAGACATCAGCGGAAAAGCCCTGGAGGTGGCGTCTGAAAACGCCGGGAATCTCCACGCCCGCGTAGGTTTCCTCAACGTCGACATCCTCACCCTTCCGGCCGGCCTTGACGGCAAGGTCTTCGACATCATTGTCAGCAATCCCCCATACATAGCCGAGAAGGAGAAAGCCGCCATGGAGCGCAATGTGGTCGACTTCGAACCGGCTTCGGCTCTCTTCGTCCCTGATTCCGACCCGTTGAGATTCTATACCGCCCTGCTCCGGAGTGCCGACGGCGCCCTGCTTGCTCCCGGTGGAAGAATATATTTTGAAATCAACCCCGAATATGCCGCCGACCTGAAAAAGGAGGCGGAAAATCTCGGGTTCATCGACGTCACACTTATCCGCGACACATATGGCAAGCTACGCTTCCTTACGGCCAAAAAAGAAAATATCTGAGGCCACGGCCATGCAGCGGCTGGAGTCTCTTTGCGTCGCCGGGGAACATTGCCGCCATGAGCTGCTTGAGAAACTGCGCAAATGGGGGATGTCTGCCGATGAATGCGACAGGATTCTCGATTCCCTGGAGACCCGCAGGTTCTTCGATGACTCACGGTTCGCCTCGGCTTTCGTGCGCGACAAACTCCTATACAACAAATGGGGCCGTATGAAAATCTCGGTCGCGCTGAAAGCCAAACGTATTCCCACCGGACTGATTGATGAGGCTTTCGACGAGATTGAGGAGGAGGAGTATGCAAGAGTTGCGCGCGATTTCCTGACCGCAAAAGCCCGAACCATCAAGGAGGGATACACTTACGAGGGACGAACGAAACTCTATCGCGCCGGACTGGCACGGGGATTCGAGTCGTCACTTGTCGCAAGAATCGTGAAATCGCCTGCCACATGGGGCGAACATCCGGAATGCGATGAATGACCCCGCCGCTCACCGACAGGGAGGTTTCATCCGTACACTGCCTCTGCTTGCAAAAGACCTCGCCTCCGATCTGACACGGATGCTGTTCCCGGCGTGTTGCCCCGTGTGTCACAGGGCCTTGGTCAAGGGGGAAAATCTACTATGCCTGGAATGCCGGTGGAAGCTTCCCCGCGCCAACTATCATCTCACCTCAGACAACCAGTTGCTCCACAAGCTTGTGGATATAAACGCGCCGATTGAGAAAGCCGCATCGTTTTTCTTCTACAAGAACAGCAGCCCATACAGCCGCCTTATCCGCGACGCCAAATACAATGGACGCCCGGCAATCAACCGTGAGCTGGCGCGGACCTTCGCCCGCGAACTGCGTCCAACCGGATTTTTCGATGATATCGACCTGATAATCCCGGTGCCGCTCCACTGGTTCAAACGGCTGCGGCGCGGTTACAACCAGACTGAATACATAGCCCGGGGAATCAGCGACATAACCGCGCTGCCTGTGTCCTACAACCTGCGTGCCGGCAAAAGCCATTCCACACAAACCCATAAGACAGGAAAGGAGCGCCGCACGGCGGCACTCCTTGATGTGTTCAAAGTAATCGGAGCTGACGAACTTGACGGACGTCACATTCTATTGGTAGATGACGTGATAACCACCGGTTCAACAATTCTCTCCTGCGCGCGTGCGTTGCACGGTGGCGTAAACGACCTGCGCATCTCCGTGCTGTCACTCGCCACAACCAGACTCGGGCAATAGCCGGTCAGCGGTCGAAGAACGGCGACTTGGAGGACGCAGAGACGGGTATCGCGAAATACTGGCTGCATCCGGGCAACAAGCCCATACGCTCCGCACCCATCCCGGCCGAGAACATGACACGGGTGTCTACCCTCTCGTCGGCGGCCGTTGCGACGGCCGAGCCTATGGCGATTCCAACATCGGTCGGATTGAACGCACAAGGCACATTAGCAGGCTTTTCACCGCAGGAGGGGAATCCGCAATGACGGCAGTTAAGCCCCATCACCTGTGAACGGGTGGCAATCACCAGCACACAGTCGGCCTGCAGGATGTTGCCGCTGTCGCGCTTGTAGACCGGGCGCCCGGTCTCCTCGTGAAGTTCCATCATCACCTCCGACAACCGCTTGATGTCATCCCCGGTCAGCAGACAGCATTCAAGGATGTCGACACCTTTCGCTTTCGGGGCGGTTCGGGCGGCGGTCATCATCCGGCGTCCGGCCTCGATAACCCGCTCGCGGCGGCTTTCTCTCTCTTCGATAATCATAATGTTGTCGTGTATGTGTGGTCAACAGACCGGAACATCAATCGATAATCAGCATCGCGTCGCCGTATGCGCCGAACTTGTATCCCTCATTGACAGCCATATCATAGGCTTTCATCACCAGCTCGTATCCGCCGAAGGCGCAAACCATCATCAGCATGGTGGAGTAAGGCATATGGAAGCCGGTGATCAGGGAGGTGCTGACGGTGAAGTCATACGGAGGGAAGATGAACTTGTTGGTCCATCCGGTATAAGTTTTCATATGGCCCCCCATGCTGACCGCGCTCGCGATTCCGCGCAGGGTGGATGTGCCGACGGCGCATACCTGTTTGCCGTTGTCCTTCGCCTGATTGACCATGTCGACAAGCCCCTCGGTGACAGACATGTCCTCCGAGTCCATACGGTGCTTTGTAAGGTCCTCGACATCGATTTCACGGAAAGCCCCGAGTCCGCAGTGTACGGTGAGGAATCCCTGCTCGACACCTTTGATTTCAAGGCGTTTCAACAGCTCGCGGCTGAAATGGATTCCGGCAGAAGGGGCAACCACCGCACCTTCGTTCTTTGCGAAGATTGTCTGGTATGCCTCGGCATCCTCCTCGTTGGCCTCACGCTTGATATACTCGGGCAGCGGGGTCTGTCCCAGGGCGTAAAGCGCGCCCTTGAACTCTTCGTGGGGGCCGTCATAGAGGAAACGCAGTGTGCGGCCTCGCGAGGTCGTGTTGTCAATCACCTCGGCAACCATCGACTCATCCTCGCCGAAATACAGCTTGTTGCCGATACGAATCTTCCGGGCCGGCTCGACAAGCACATCCCAAAGTTTATGCTCGGGATTCAGCTCCCTGAGCAAAAATACTTCGATACGCGCACCGGTCTTCTCCTTGTTGCCGTAAAGACGGGCGGGGAATACCTTGGTATCGTTGAAAACCATCACGTCGCCATCGTCGAAATACTGGATGACATCTTTGAACTCCTTATGCTCGATTTCTCCGGTCTTGCGGTGGACTACCATCAGGCGGCATTCGTCACGATGGATGGCCGGGGTCTGGGCAATGAGGGCTTCGGGAAGCTTGAATTTGAACTGTGAAAGTTTCATATGAAGTAATTGGGGATATTTTGTGTTGGGTGGGGAATGTTTCTTAATTCTTTGAGAGAGCCGTTTTCGGCTATCCGGTCAGTCGCCGAGGGATTCCCGCGACATACGTTCCTGGTATGAGAGGATGTCGCGGCTGTCGGCACAATCTGTTTTTCCGGACGCGACATACTCCCCTGCGGGAACAATGACGGACTCTCCTCCGTCTGGCTGGGGTATCTCTATTTCCGAGCGGTAGATTCCGGCGACAGCATCCTCTATCTCGAGGCAGTCTTCGATTCTGTAGTCACCGACACGGGTGCGCCTTAAAGCCGCCAGATGCGCCCCGGAGCCGAGTGCCAGGCCGATATCGCGGGCAAGCGCACGTATATATGTTCCTTTTGAGCAGACAATGCGCAATGTAAGCAGCATTTTGTCCGGGTCAAACCCGAGTATCTCTATCTGGTCGATGACGAGTGTCTTTGGCTTCAGTTCGACCTCCTCACCTCCTCGGGCCATCTTGTAGGCACGTTTTCCATCCACCTTGCAGGCGGAATATGCCGGAGGCACCTGGCTGATTGTGCCGACAAAGCGGGCAACTGCCCCGTCAACCATCTCGCGGTCTATATGGGCGGTGGGGAAAGTGGCGTCAACCGGAGTCTCCAGGTCAAACGAGGGGGTGGTTGAGCCAAGCTGCAGTGTGGCCACATATTCCTTCACTCCGGCCTGCAGGGTGTCAATCTGCTTGGTGGCTTTCCCGAGGCAGATCAGCATCACGCCGGAGGCCAACGGGTCAAGAGTGCCCGCGTGACCGACTTTGAGTTTGCGGATGCCGTGATGGCGCACACGTCCGAGCAACGCCCCGCGCAGCTTCTTGACCACATGGAACGATGACCAGCCCAACGGCTTGTCGACAGCCCACACTCGGCCTTGCTGGAGGTCGAGGCGGCTTGTCACCGATTTATTATTGTTGTCCAATGAAAAATAGTTGTAACGTTCTTAACAGGCGTGAGTATGGCTGTGTTACCAGCATATACACAATATGCCGACCAGCACGCAGTAAACCGAGAACCAGATAAGTTTCCCTTTCTTGACAATCTCAAGCATCCACTTGCAGGCGATGCAGCCGACGATGAATGCCGCAAGGAATCCCACCAGCAGCGGAAGCCATCCAAGGGCGGCCTCGTCGGCGGGAGCCTCGAGCATCTTGCGGAAATCGAGCAACGCTTCGCCAAGAATCGGAATCACAACCATGAAGAAGGAGAACTGGGCCACCTGCTCTCGGCGGTCGCCGATTATGATGCCGGTGGCGATGGTGGTGCCCGAACGGCTCAGGCCGGGCAAGACGGCGACGGCCTGGCTGCATCCGATGATGAACGCGTCATACCATGTGATGTTGCGCCCGGGAGTAGCCCCGGTGTCACCCTTGAGCATCGGCGCACGTCCACGCGATTTGACGGCTGTGCCACCCCTGCGGTTTGCGAAATAGGCGAACGCGAGAAGACTGGCGGTCACACACAGGCAGACACCTATCAGGGTCAGGTTGTCGCCTCCCCCCTCTTTGACGCCGAAAAACTGCTCAACCTGCTCTTTGAATAGCACCCCGACGATTCCGACAGGCACACAGGAGAGAAGTATCTTCCAGACGTAGCGGCTGTTGGCGTCGTTGCGGAATGTGAAGAATGATGTGCAAAGAGGCACGAACTCGCGCCACAATACCACCAGTGTCGACAACACCGTGGCCACATGCAGCACCACATTGAGCTGCAGGGCCTCCTCGCCGGGGAGGTTAAGGCCGAGGATTTCGCGGAATATCTCGATATGTCCGCTTGAGCTTATGGGGAGATACTCGGCGAGTCCCTGGACTATGCCAAGTATCAATGCGTCTAACCAATCCATTTATAATCCTTGTTTTTTCAATTCCGGTTTGCGTCAGCTGGCACTCTCTTCTCCATTCCCGGGAGCATCACCCTTCGCTGGGGAAGGACGACGTATTATGGCATATCCCATCGACAGGAAGCCCAGGAACGCTATCGTCGGGCCGACGACAACACGCCTCGCGCTGAATATGTCGGGGTTGAACGCTTCCTCCGTGGAGCTTCCGCCAAGCATGAGCAGGAAGCCGACCACAATCAGCGCGCCGGCCACCGCCATCATCACGAAATTCTTCTTTCCCAAGGGAAACTGGGAAGCGGTTTCCTTGTCGAGCCTGCTGTCAGGCTGTTGTTTCCCGGCTCCCGAGCCGGGTCTATTCTGTTGTTTTACCATTTGGAAACTTCAATATAGTTTTTGTCTTGTGGTTCTCCCCTATTCAAACATGTCGTCGTAGTCCGCACGAAGATAGCGGTTGGTGGCGAACAGGGCAGCTATCGCGCATATGGCCATCCCCACGATGAAAATAGCCACGAATATCAGGCCGACTGTGGCCCAGGGGAGCAGCGGCTCCAAGGCCTCGTCCCAGTTCTTTCCCCAGGCGATAAGGGCCGCCAACAGTCCGGAGGCCATTATCCCGGCGATGACACCCTGGATGAGGTTGGAGAGAATGAACGGGCGTCTTATGAAGCCCGGGGTGGCCCCGACAAGCTTCATAGTATGTATGAGGAAACGGCGGGAATACACTGTCAGACGTACCGTATTGTTAATCAGCACAAAGGAAATCAGCAACAACGCGGCGGCTATGACAAGCATCACGGTGTTGAACATTCGGGCATTGCGGGTCAGGTTCTCAACCATGTCTGTGTTGACCGACACCTCGTCAACCCCCTCGAAACCACTCCAGACGCTTACGAGCGACGATATGCTGTCGACATTCGCCCAGTCTTTCCTCACGCGGATGTCAAACATCGGGGAGTAAGGGTTGACCCCCAGCATCTCCACCAGGGCCGGGCCGTCGCTGCCGGCCTCCTCCTTGAGGACATCCTCCGGTGAGAGGTATTTGTATTCCGACACGTATGGGGCCGACGCGCACAAATCCCGGAGCTTCCCTACATTCTCGGAAGGCACCGAATCGCACAGCACGACGGTAAATCCCATCTTCTCTTTCAGCTCCCTGTCGAGGGTGCTGAACGTGATATTTATTGAGGCCACGAGGCCGAGGATAAACAACACGAGGGTGACGCTGATAGTTGAAGTCACCCGGTCGCCCATCCCGGCCATACGGGAGTGATTCTTTTTCTCCATATTTGTCGTGCAAAATTACAACATCAGGAAGCCCTTGTCAATAGGCAAGGGCATTTAAATGTATTAAAATTCCTAAAAGGGGGTCGCCGTCACTCGGCCAGGTCGCATATCAGCGTGGCCGAGGATGCGTCGCGGACAATCACCTTCACCAGGTCGCCTGTATGGTAGTCGCCCCGGGGGAAGACACAGGTCTTGTTCTGCTGTGTACGTCCCACCCACTGGTCGGTGCTGCGTTTCGACACACCCTCTACAAGCACCTCGAACACCTTGCCGATGTCGCGGCGGTTAGACTCCGCTGAGAGACGGTTCTGAAGGGCAATCATACGGTTCAGTCGGTCAATCTTCACATCCTCAGGGACATTGTCAGGCATGGTGCGCGCCGCCAGAGTGCCCGGACGCTCCGAGTACTTGAACATGAAGGATGAATCAAACGCGGCCTCCTCCATCAGCGAAAGGGTCTGCTGGAAATCCTCCTCGGTCTCATCGTGGAATCCGGTGAAAAGGTCTGATGATATGCCGCAATCAGGGATGCGGCTGCGGATGGCCGCGACGCGCCCCAGATACCACTCACGTGTGTATTTGCGGTTCATCGCCTTCAACACGCTGTCTGAACCTGACTGTACCGGCAGATGGACGTGGTTGCAGATGTTGGGATAACGGGCGATAACATCTATCGTGTTGTCACTCATATCCTTGGGATGGGAAGTTGTGAACCTGATTCGCATATCGGGAGCCGCGAGGGCAACGAGCTCAAGGAGGCGCGGGAAGTCGACCTCGTCACACCCCTCGGCGGCGTATTTGGCCGCCTCATCCCCTTTGTAACGGTAAGAGTTGACATTCTGCCCCAAAAGGGTCACCTCGCGGAAACCGCGCTCGCGCAGGTCGGCAACCTCGTTGAGGATGCTTCCGGTTTCTCGGCTGCGCTCGCGTCCCCTGGTGTAAGGCACGATACAGTATGAGCAGAAGTTGTTGCAGCCGCGCATGATGCTGACAAAGCCGCTCACGCGGTTGCCTCCGATACGCGAAGGTATCACGTCGCGATAGGTCTCGGTGGTGCTGAGTTCCACATTTATCGCTTTCTGGCCGGCCTCCACGGCCGCGAAGAGGTTGGGAAGGTCGAGATAGGCGTCAGGGCCCGCCACGAGGTCCACCCCGTGGTGCTCGATCAGAGAGTCCCTTACGCGCTCGGCCATACAGCCGATGACTCCAAGTATCAGCCGACCCGACTTCTTGCGGCGCAATGAGGCGAGATACTGCAGGCGGTTGACAATCTTCTGCTCGGCGTTGTCACGTATCGAGCAGGTGTTCAGCAATATCGCGTCTGCCTCCTCTGGGGCTGAGGCCTGGATGTAGCCACAGACCCCGAGAATCGAGGCCACAACCTCGCTGTCGGCCACATTCATCTGGCAACCGTAGGTCTCTATGAAGAGTTTCTTGTCTTTTTCCATCTGATTTTTACGGCGTTATAAAGCGACACACCTGAAATATGCCGAAAAACACCTGAATAAATTTGTCAGTGATGCACAAATACTTTATTTTTGCGCAAAATTACGAAAAAAACCTGAAACCAATCTATCATGGGATACGAATTTATCTCGCCGGCTGAAGCAGCCGAAATGATTTGCAACGGGAACACCCTCGGCCTATCGGGTTTCACTGCACCCGGCAACCCCAAGAGCATCACAGAAGCGCTGGCAGCGAAAGCCGCACGCGAGCATGAACAGGGAAGAGAATTCAAGGTGAACATTTTCACCGGGGCCTCCACAAACGACCATGTGGACGGCATCCTGTCACGCAACAACGCCATAAACATGCGCGCGCCATACCAGAACACCCCTGACCTTCGCAAGCGCATCAACTCCCACGACACCCACTACTTCGACCGTCACCTCTCAGAGATGGCCCAGGAGATGCGTTACGGCTTCTACGGCGATATCGACTTCGCGATTATCGAGGCTGCCGCCATTGACGAGAACGGAGAGATCCTGCTCGGATGCGGGGTGGGCAACATCCCCACATATGCTCCCCGGGCCAAGAAAATATTCATCGAGCTAAACGAGGCGCTGCCCCAGGCTCTGATGGGTATGCACGACATATATCTCCCCGCCGATCCCCCTTACCGCCGCGAGATTCCCATCTACACACCCAAGGACCGCGCCGGACGCCCCACCCTCAAGGTTGACCCCTCAAAGGTCGTCGGAATCGTGCGCACCAACTCCCTTGACGGCGTGAAAGCTTTCACCAAGCCCGACGAGGTTTCGGAACGCATCGGCGCCAATGTGGTGAACTTCCTGATTTCAGAATACCGCAAGGGACGCATCCCCAAGGAGTTCCTCCCCCTCCAGAGCGGCGTGGGCAATGTTGCAAACGCAGTGCTCCATTACCTCTGCCTCGACAAGGAACTGCCCAACTTCATGATGTACACCGAGGTCGTGCAGGACTCTGTGCTCGAACTGCTGCGCCGTGGCAAATGCTCCTTCGCCAGCACCTGCTCGATGACCTTCTCAGATGAGGTGGAAAGCCAGCTCTTCGCCGACATGGATTTCTTCCACGACAAAATCATGCTGCGTCCTGCCGAGATTTCCAACAATCCCGAGGTGATACGCCGACTCGGAGTCATAGCCATGAACACCGCCCTCGAAGCTGACATCTTCGGAAACGTCAACTCCACCCATGTGCTCGGCACAAAGATGATGAACGGCATCGGCGGCTCGGGAGACTTCACCCGTAACGGCTTCCTCTCGATTTTCTCCTGCCCCTCAATCACAAAGGAGGGCCTGATAAGCAACATCGTCCCCCACGTGTCACACCACGACCATTCAGAGCACTCGGTAGACATCCTCATCACAGACCAGGGTATCGCCGACCTCCGCGCCAAGGATCCCGTGCAGCGCGCGGAAACCATAATCGAGAATTGCGCCCACCCGATGTACCGCGAGCTCCTTTGGGACTACCTCAAGATGGGCAAGGGAGGCCAGACCCCGGCCACGCTCCACGCGGCCTATGCTTTCCACACCGCATTCGCCGAAACAGGGGATATGCGCAATGTGGATTTCGCCAAATACCTCTAATCCCCCAGCAGACCAGACCATCAACCACTAATACCAGGGACGTAACGCGCCGGATTCTTCCATCCGCGCGTTACGTCCTTGTCGCCTGAAATAGCCGCCTGAAAATGAAAATAGCCGCGCTGAGACAAAAAATAAAGCCCTGGATGCTCCCGATAGCAATGCTGACCGGACTGGTGTTCCACGAATATATCCACCACATCGCATTCCTGTCGAAATACCTCATCTTCACAATGCTGCTTATCACCTACTGTAGGGTGAGACTCAGCGACTTCCACACAGGGCCCTACATATGGTGGCTTCTCGGCGTGCAGATTCTGGGAGCGGCGGCCGTCTACCTGGCCATCGCACCCTTCAGCCGCGAACTCGCCCAAGGGGCATTCATATGCATCTTCTGCCCGACAGCCACGGCAGCCCCGGTGATAACCGGGATGCTCGGAGGCTCCGTCTCGAAGGTCGCCACCTACTCCCTGTTCAGCCACATATCCGTAGCGTTCCTCGCCCCGTTGCTGCTTTCATATATGGAACCGGGCGCGGAGACAACCTTCCTTGAGTCCACAGTGTCGATAAGCACGAGTGTGCTTCCGCTAATCATCGGCCCCCTCGCACTGGCGTTGTTGCTTCAGCGGTTCGCCCCCAAGGCTCATTCCGGAATAGCGAACCACCAGGGACTGTCATTCTACATCTGGGCCGTGGCCCTCATCATAGTTGTAGGCAACTCTGTCAGCTTCCTGCTCAGACAACCAGCCGACAAGCTTCCCGAAATCCTCTGGCTGGGCGCGATATCATTAGCGGCATGCCTATTGCTGTTCTACACGGGCAGAAAAATCGGAGGACATTTCGGAGACAAGGTCTCCGGAGCCCAAAGCCTCGGGCAGAAAAACACGGTGCTCGCCATTTGGCTCGCCCTGACATTCCTCAACCCTGTGGTGTCAGCGGCCCCGGCGGCCTATGTGGCCTGGCACAACACCGTCAACTCCTACCAGATTTACCGTCAGGAGAAAAAGAAATCAGCTGGCAGAATCCGACGCGCCTGATAACTTTAGCCCACCCGTGATTGTTAATAACACAAGATAAGATGTGTCAAGACTAAACCGGCGCGGAACGTCGACAGGCACATCCTCTCAGCTCTGACCGCTTCTCTCCGGCCATCGCCGGCACCGGGCGCATTGG
Organism: uncultured Porphyromonadaceae bacterium; assembly: GCA_947177635.1. Lineage (GTDB taxonomy): Bacteria > Bacteroidota > Bacteroidia > Bacteroidales > Muribaculaceae > UBA7173. The sequence goes on from CAMWVQ010000001.1 coordinate 95,786, forward strand.
CCATAGCCATAACATACATCAACCATTCAACACCCCTGATGATGGACAGCATGTTCCAGACATTGATGCGAATGCCGCTATTCCACGGCGTGTCATACAACAAACTATCCGAGATTCTCGGCAAACATCGGTTTCACTTCCTGAAATACGCCGACAATGACAGAATCATCTCGGCCGGAGACCTGTGTACTCACCTCTCCACTGTGGTCTCCGGGAAAGTCAGGATGACTGTCGCCAACGCGGACGGCCGCGTGAAGGTTTCACAGACCCTTGAATCTCCCGAGCCAATCGCCCCCGATTTCTTTTTCGGGCGCACCACCCGTTATCCGGCCTCTGTGACAGCCATCGGCCAGTGTGGAATCATGCAGATTGAGAAGAAAGATTACATCGAAATCATAAATTCAGACAGCGTCTTCCTGTTCAATTACCTGAACATGCTCTCGATGAACGCGCAACTCTCTACCGACGGGGTACTGGCCCTGACCTCCGGAGACCTCCGCAAACGCATCGCCTACTGGATTGTCGCCTTGACCCAACTAAACGGCAAGGATATTGTGATGGAATGTCGCCAACGCGACCTCTATTCCGTCTTCGGTGTCCCCAGACAGTCGCTCACCGCGGCTCTGTCTGAAATGAAAGCTGCCGGACTGCTCGATTTCTCCACTTCAAGCATCGAGGTCAACGACCGTCGGAAACTTCTCGACCTACTCGAATCATAACACCGTTTTTTCTTCAGAGCATCATACGATGATGCTCTTTTTTATATGGCATCTGAATAAATATAGATTGATTTTGCCTATATAAACATCTATATATGTCTATATTAAAAAATACATATATCACTGAGTATCAACACTTATATCCTAATTAGCCCCTATATCAATCTATATTATAGTCATATCATAGGTTTCAACTCTTGACAAACCCGACTTTCTGTTATAATTTTGCATTGTGAAATTTTTCAGACACCCCGGCAAATCCGGGCATCTGAATAGGATTAAAGACAAAAGGATTTGTTTGATTTATTTTAAGGAATTAGTTTTTAGGGTTAGTATTAGTGATTCAGGCTACGACCCTGTATCACGTTTCTAAGAAGATAATAATCGTGTTTTATGTTAGGTTTGTTATCCATCGGCTGAAAACGCCGAGGAAAAACTAAAGGACTGGTCCGCGAGGGTCGGTCCTTAGTTTTTTATGTCGGCCACATAACAATATACGATATGCACGATAATATACGATATACACGCATAGGAGAAGGAATACGGGTATTGGAGGGATACGAGGTATTTGAGGGATACGTTGGCGAAAGACCCTCCCCGTTAACATTTACTTCATGAACCAAAAAAAAGACAATGGTGTTTATCTGATAACTTTGCTTAAAACCCTATTTTCAGAACCGGCCACAGACCGGCTGATTCAATCAACAGCTCTATGAATTGTAGAACCAAAAACTTACGAGTGATGAAAAAACAACTATTTTTTGCCACGACAGCTCTTTGTTGCGGGCTTCTGACATCCTTCAATGCCAACGCCCAGGACGCCGTTGTTGTCGAGGAAGAGAGCGTCAGTGTGGTAGATGTCGCCAACTGCAAGACAAATTACGCCGTCAACGGCCATGACAACTGGTTCATCCAGCTGGGTGCAGGTATCGATGTGCCTCTGTTTGAGAACGAACTCGCCGTCGGCGATGCCAAACGCCATATCACCGCCACCTACAACGGTGCTGTCGGCCGCTGGTTCTCTCCCTACATGGCATTCCGCATCAGCGCCTACGGCGGCGCATGGCACTGGGACAACGTATCATACTCCAAAGCCAAATTCGCCAACGTAAACTTCGACTTCATGTGGGATATGTGCAATTCCCTCGGCGGCGTCGACCCTGACCGTCCTGTCAGCGTGATTCCATTCGTGGGTATCGGAGGAACATATGTTTGGGGCATCGAGTCTGACGGCACGAACGTTTACCGCGAAGGGAAATCCCGCAACCGCCAGTGGGCGCTCCCTGTGTCAGCCGGTATCCAGTTCCGCTTCCGCCTCTGCCGCTATTGCGACTTCTTCCTTGAAGGACGCGCCTCATTCTACGGCGACAATGTCAACGGCGCGGCCATCGACGCTCCTGTCGACATCAACATCCAGGCCATCGGCGGTTTCTCATTCAACCTCGGCGGCGTGAACTACCAGGCCTACAACGCCTGCAAGGATCAGGCTTACATCGCTTCGCTCAACAATCAGGTCAACAACCTCCGTGGCGAACTGGCCACTACCGCAGCCGCCCTCGCAGCCGCCCAGTCTCAGCTCCCCTGCCCCGAGGTGACACAGCCCGATTGTCCCGAGTCAACAGCAGCGCCCCTCATGTCGACCGTACGCTTCACCATCAATTCCGCCAAGATTTCAGACGAGGAGATGGTCAACGTCTACAACACCGCTGAATACCTCAAGAGCAATCCTGACGTGAAGGTCCTCATCAAGGGTTACGCCGACAAGGACACCGGCAGCTCGGAATACAACCAGAAGCTCTCTGAGCGTCGTGCCCAGGCAGTCTATGACACCCTCACCAAGACCTACGGCATCAACGCCAGCCGTCTCTCCATCGACGCCGAAGGCAGCACCCAGCAGCCTTACTCGACCAACGACTGGAACCGAATCGTAATCTTCGTTCCCGGAAACTGACAAAAATCTCATAACGATTGACAGACGGGCGTAAGCCCGCAGGCTCCCGGCGCCGCCATCGGCTCCGGGAGCTTTTCTGTGATTATTCGCCTCGGACGGAAAAAAAGATGTAACTTTGCACCGTGAATAATCCCGACCATACACATAAATATATAAATGACCTCCCGGAAGAGCTGTTCCCGGGACTGATGCCCGCCATCGAACCTCTATCGGCCCGACAGCCGGTCATAATCGCCGGCCCCTGCAGCGCGGAAAGCGAGGAGCAAGTGATGGAAACAGCCGAAGACCTCGCGAAGATTGGAGTGGCTGCTTTCAGGGCCGGAGTGTGGAAACCGCGCACCCATCCGGGATGCTTCGAGGGGAAGGGAGCTGACGCCCTCAAATGGCTTGCGGCGGCGAAAAGGGGAACCTCGCTACAGACCGCCACCGAGGTGGCATCGGCCCAGCATCTTGAGGAGGCCCTCGACAGCGGAGTCGACATCTTGTGGCTCGGGGCGCGCACAACCACAAATCCGTTCGCCGTACAGGAAATAGCAGATGCCGCGCGCGACTGGGCCAGCCGACACGGGGTGGACATCGCCTCCCTGCGCTTCCTTGTGAAAAACCCGGCCAATCAAGACCTCGAATTATGGATCGGAGCCATACAGAGGCTTTATAATGCGGGGATAAGGAGAATCACGGCGATCCACCGGGGATTCAGCGCATACGGGAATCCTTACTACCGTAATCCGCCACAATGGGAGATTCCGATGGAACTGAGACGACGCGCCGGCAGCGCATTGCAGATTCTCTCAGACCCGAGCCACATCGGAGGCAAACGCGAACTTGTGGAGACCATTGCCCGCCAGGCTCTCGGCCGAGGCTTCGACGGCCTTATAATCGAGGTGCATCCGCGCCCGGCTGAAGCCTTGAGCGACAGCAGCCAGCAGATAACTCCGGCCGAACTGGAGGAGATGCTCGGGCGTCTGCAACGCAGAGGATGCAACGCAGAGGAGGATTCTTCAGAACTGAACTTGCTCAGGAACCGGATTGACCAGATTGACGACGAACTGATGACCCTGATACAACGGCGCATGGAGGTTGCCCGGGAAATAGGCAATTTCAAAAAATCCCACTCGATGACGGTGGTGCAGCCCGAACGTTACGGCAAACTCATGAGCCGACGCGTCGCCGAAGCTGAAGCGCTGGGACTATCCCCTGATTTCATAAAATCGTTGCTCGCGGTCATCCACGAGGAATCGGTGCGCCAGCAGCTCTCATAAGAGACGCGCGAAACGCCACGTGAGGGACACACCGCTCCACCCCCCCCGCCGCGCGGAAGTCCGCGCGGCGGGATGATTCAAGCCACAATCACAAGATTATGTGTTTCAGAATGCCGAGTCGTTGAACACCCTCCCCGACAATTTCGCCGAGTGGCGGCGATAATCCTTCGACTCAAGGTAGTCCTCAAGTATGGTGCAATGCCTGTGGTTGTGCATATCCGTGCCCACGAAGTCGACCATGTCGCAATCTATGAGATGCTCGGCCATCTGCCTCACCTCCTTGCCGTAATTCCCGGCGAGGCTGAGCATATTGACCTGGAAAAGAGTGCCGGCGTCGTGGAGCTGGCGGTAACGTTCCTTTTTCTGGAAATAATAGACATACCGCTCCGGGTGGGCGAGAATCGGCTTGTACCCCCTCATCTTTAGGTCAAACAGCATCTTGTCGAGGTTCCAGGCCTCCTGTATGAAAGAGTTCTCGACCAGCAGGTAATTGTTGGGCATGGGCCTCACCTGCCCTTTTTCAAGCTGGGAGGTGAAGAATGCGTCCATGCGGTACTCAGCGGAATGGAGCAGCTCGACAGCCACACCCTTTTTCTCGACCGCCTCTTTAAGTTTATTGAAAGCCGGAAGGATGGTTTCGGGGGTGTTCTCGAAAGTGTCCTGGGTAACATGCGGGGTGGCTATGATTCTCTCTATACCCCACTCCTTCTCATGGGCCACAAGATCAGCGCCGCCCTCAGCATCACGCTGGCCGTCGTCGATACCCGGAATCAGATGGCAATGAATGTCGGTATGGAAAAAAAGCTCAGGCCGTCCGGCAGGCTTCTTCCTGAAGAAATTAAACATCTCTAACTTCTTAATACTTTTAGGTTTTCAATAAATTCCAATAGGGAACCCCCCGGCCTTTTCCAACTCGCGAGAAGAACGGCAGGGATATTTGATTGGCAATTGCAAAGTTAAGTAGAATTTCCGAAATTTTCGCTATATCAACGCTATTTTTAACCAAGTGTGTTGAAAATTCAAAAAAAATCATTAAGTTTGCATGTAGTTTTATACCATAAAGAGCTATCAACTATGGAGAAGAAGTTAAAAATCAGGGATTTAACCCTGCGCGACGGCCAGCAGTCACTGTTTGCCACCCGTCTGAAACAGCAAGACATCGACCCTCTGCTTCCCCTTTACAAGGATGCAGGTTTCTACATCATGGAAGTGTGGGGCGGCGCTGTGCCCGACTCGGTGATGCGTTATCTCGACGAATCACCCTGGGAGCGCCTGCGCACCATCTCCAAGGCAATCGGCGGGAAATCGCTCCTGTCGGCGCTCTCCCGCGGCCGAAACCTTTTCGGCTATGTCCCTTACCCCGACACCGTACTCGAAGGATTCTATAAGGAGGCCATCAAGAACGGCCTCAACATCATGCGTATCTTCGACGCGCTCAACGACATCGACAACGTCAAGGAGTCTATCCGCCTGATCAACGAGCTCGGCGGAATCGCCGACGCAGCCGTGTGCTACACAGTCGACCCCAAGGAGGAAGCTCCCGCCGAGGCCCCCAAGAAGAAAGGATTCTTCAGCTCACTCTTCGGCAAGAAGGAGGAAGCTCCCGCAGCTCCCAAGAAGATTTTCACCGACGAGTATTTCGTCAACCTCGCCATCGAGATGGAGCGTCTCGGCGCGAAGATCATCACCCTCAAGGACATGGCCGGCCTGGTAAACCCCACCCGCGCCGCCTCGATCATCGGCAAGCTGAAAGCAGCCGTGAAGGTTCCCGTGGACTTCCACACCCACTGTACCCCCGGCTACGGACTGGCATCCTCGCTGATGGCCATCCTGAACGGCGTCGACATCCTCGACACCAACATCTGGTGGTTCGGCGAAGGCTCCGCAGCTCCCGCAATCGAGCTGGTCTACATCTTCTGTAAGAAACTCGGCATCGAAGTCGACGTCAACATGGAGAAGGTAGGCGAAATCCGCGAACGTCTCGAGGGCATCCGCCGCAACCTGGCCGACTTCGACCTCAACAAAGACCATTTCCCCAAGAAATTCGATCCCCTCAAGGATACCCTCCCCGCCGAAGTGGACGCCCTCTTCGACAAGGCCATCGCTGCCGCCAAAGCCGGCAACGAGGAGGAACTTCTGGCTGCCTGCCACGCCATCGAGGCACACTTCGGATTCCCCAAGCCCAACCTCCTGGTCAAGGAAGCAGAAGTCCCCGGCGGTATGTACTCCAACATGGTCGCCCAGCTCAAGGCCCTCCAGGCAAGCGACCTGCTTGACGACGCCATGCGCCTGATTCCCAAAGTACGCCGCGACGCCGGTCTGGTGCCCCTCGTGACCCCGACCAGCCAGATCGTAGGCTCTCAGGCCGTGCTGCTCGCCATGGACCGCCGCAAAGGCAACCCCGACTACACCCAGGCAAACAACCAGTTCATTTCACTGGTCAAGGGTGAATATGGCCACACTCCCGTCGCCATCGACCCCGCCTTCCGCGAGAAAATCACCGGCAACGCCGCCGAGAAGCCTTACGACGTATCCTCTTACAAAAAGCCGGCCAACCCCGAAGTCGCCGACCTCGGTGGTGTGCCCCTGGCTTCCAACTCAGAGGAATACCTCCTGCTCGAACTGCTCCCCAACGTGGCCAACAAGTTCCTCCGCAACCGCCGCGAAGAGGAATACAAGGCAAAGCAGCCCGCCGAAGCCCCCAAGGCCGAGAAAGCTGCCGAAGCTCCCGCGAAGAGCGCAGAAGATGAGGAACCCATCACCGGTGAAGTGTTCCGCGCACCGATGGGTGGCCGCATCATCGAAATCAACGTCAAGCCCGGCGACAAGGTGAAGAAAGGCCAGATAATGATGGTCTACGAGGCCATGAAGATGGAGAACGACCTTGAGGCCGACCGCGACCTGACTGTCAAGCGCGTATTCGTGGCTCCCGACGAAGTTGTCGGCACAGACGCCATCCTCATCGAGTTTGAATGACACCAGGCGCCCCAAGCGCAACCATAAAAAATGGATTCCGGATACCCCGGAATCCATTTTTTTTAATTATTTTTGCAAAGTTGTTACCAAAGTCAAAACGCAGAAGCATGCACCCCGCCGTCTCAGTCATAATCCCGAACTACAACCACGCTCCCTATCTCAGGGAGAGGATAGACAGTGTCATAAATCAGGATTTTGACGATATGGAGGTGATTCTGCTCGATGACTGCTCGACCGACAACAGCCGCGACATTCTAAACCAGTACGCCTCACACCCCAAAGTCAGCCGTGTGGTTTTCAACGAGAAGAATTCCGGCACCACCTTCGCCCAATGGAAGAAGGGCCTCGCCCTCGCAAGGGGGGAATATGTGTGGATAGCCGAAAGCGACGACTACGCGTCGCCCGATTTCCTCTCCACCCTCGTCGGGCTGCTGGAATCCCATCCAGGAGCCGTGATGGCGTTTTCCGGTTCAAACATCATCGACTCCCTCGGAAACCCCATCCCCGGCGAAGACTGGGACAAGTTCGGCAGACGGCTCGGCTCGACAGCGACATACTCAGGTAAAGAACTGACTTTCGGCAAATTGCTGCGCAACAATCTGATATACAACGCGTCGATGGTTGTTTTCCGCCGTGAGGCCGCCCCCGAGATAACATCACGCCATCTTGAAATGAAATTTTGCGGCGACTGGCTGTTCTGGTCTCAGCTGGCGCACGAGGGTGACGCGATAGAGGTCTGCCGGAAACTCAACAACTTCAGGCAGCACCCGAGAAAAGTGTCGGCGTCAGCCTCCAAAGAGGGGAAAACCTACACCGAGGGGATGGGGATTGTGGCCGAGATGGCCGACTGGCTCGACCTGTCCCCGCTGCAACGCAAAGTCATCGCCGGCAGAATATGCAAGAGGCTCAAGAAATACCCGGGGCTGCTTGAGTCTGACCCTGGTCTAAAGGAGGGGCTTGCGAAAATCGCCGCGACCCCGACACTACATCCCCCATTGCTCTCGCTGCTGTATGAGATAGACAAACTGCTCCATATCTCACACCTCCCCCCTCAGAAAAGAGGATGATAATAACGGCGGCAACTTTAACCTGTACAATTTCAATCCGATGAGAATCTCCCTGATTATCTCCACATATAATTCCCCGGTCGCGCTTGAGGCGTCCCTGAAAAGCGTACTGCGACAGACCACCACCCCTTATGAGGTCATAATTGCCGACGACGGCTCGACAGACTCCACCCCGGAGGTAATAGGCCGCTTTGCCGGCGAGGCTAAATGCCCCGTGGAACATGTATGGCAGGAGAACAAAGGTTTCAGGCTCGCCACTATCCGCAACAAGGCGATTGCAAAAGCCAAAGGGGATTATATAGTGCAGATTGACGGCGACATCGTGTTGCATCCCGATTTCATCGCCGACCATGCGGCTGTTGCCCGGCGCGGCCATTTCGTCTGCGGAAGCCGGGTGCTGATCGAGAAAGAACTCACCGGGAAGATTTTCGCCGATCCGTCGATTACCATAAACTCCTGGACCAACGGCATCTCAAACCGCAAGAATGCCATTCGTTCCCAATTCCTGGCCAAGACCATCAACCTCCTGTCCCCCTCGAAACTAAAGTACCGTGGATGCAACATGGCATTCTGGCGCAGCGACCTGCTGGCCGTCAACGGCTATGATGAAAGCTACCTCGGATGGGGATGTGAAGACCACGACCTCGTGGCCCGCCTGATGAACCACCGGATAAAGCCCCTGCAGGTGCGACACCGCGCCATATGCTACCACTTATGGCATCCGTCTTCGAAAAAAGAGGACACATTCCAGCGCAACAACGACCTGCTGGAAGCCACCCGCCGCGACAAACGCATCCGAAGCAACGACGGCCTCGACAAATATCTCAACGGCAACATCACCCTGTAATGAGGAAAACCATACACCCCGAATACCGCCACTTGGACGCCGACCTCTCGGCACTCCCCCGGGGAGAATACACCCCGATCAAGACCTTCTGCAACAACCGCAACAAGGTTGAGCTTGTCTCAATCCAGGGCACACAGGCCGTAGTGAAGATTTACAAGAAGACCAACCTCATAACCGGGCTGATATACACTTTCTTCAGGAAATCGAAAGCGCGCCGCGCCTATGAACACGCGCTCGAACTCCTGTCGCGCGGAATCTCAACACCCTTCCCGATAGCCTATTTCGAGGAACGCCGATGGGGCATCTTCCGCAATGGTTATTTCGTTTCGGAATATGTCGACCTCCCTCCGGTCAGCGAGTATTTTTATTCCGGACACCTTGACGACCAGGAGCATGACCTTATGGCCGACAACCTGTCGCGTTTTACCCTGACGCTCCACAGCAAGGGAATAATACCTCTTGACTACAACACCACCAACATACTTTTCAAAAAGGAGGAAGGGCGCTACAAATTCACCCTCATAGACATCAACCGAATGAAAATCGGACGTGTGCCAAAAATCAAGGCTGCGATGATGTCATTTTTCCAGCTCGGGACTTATCCTCGTGATTATTACCACCTTCTGGCGCCGTATGTCAACGAACGCAATTTCGACTTTGAAGACGCGCTGTATCACGTGATTCTCCACCGTCGCAACCAGAAGAGGCTGCGCCGATTCAAACGGCTGTTCAGGCCCTCACGCCGTTAAAGGGGGGGCATCGCGGGCCAGACAACATCAGACAGGGATTACCATCATCGGCACATCCGCCCTGAACAGTATCTTATGGGCGATGGATGGATTGAAGACCCGGGCGAACACATTCCGCTTCTTGTTGGGAACGCATATGAGATTGTATGGCCCCTCCTGTATGATTCCCTTGAAATCATCGATGAGCGTGTCAAGGCGCACTGTCCGCATATCGAACCCATAGCGGGGGAAATGCTCCCGGCAATAGCTGAGCAGGTTGAGCTGAGCCTGCCCCCTCTTTGAGTCGGAATCACCCCTGTCTCTCCTGCCCGGAATGTAAATCAGCATCACATCAAGCGACTGGTCAGGGAACAGCCGATAAAGGGTGTCGAGAGCAATCATATCCTCCTGGTCGAGATTGCAAAGGAACGCCACACGGCGCAGCCCGGCGAGTTCGGAAGCATCAACGCTTTCAGGCACCGTGAACGCCGGAATCCGGCAGGAGTCCAACACCTCGGCGGTCACACTGCCTATCAGCTCCGCCTCCTTCTTGTCAGCTCCCCTGGTACCCATTACTATAAGCTGGGGCTTCTTGTCGCGGGCATAACAGAGTATCGACTCTTCAGGGATACCCTCTGTCACCATCGTGGAGAACTTGACTGCAGGCACCTCTCCGGATTTAATCCAAGACCTCACCCTGGCCGTGTAGTTTTCCATCATCAATTTGGCTTCCTCCTCAATGGTCTGCCTCTCGGCCATATCGGCCAGTTCATAGTCATAAGAGTCCATCAACTGCACACCGCGCGGAGAGGCGGGGGCGATAAACGAATGAAGCATCTCGATAGAGAATCCAAGCCTTGAGGCAAGCCGGAAAGCGACTTTCGCCGCGTTGTCAGAGTGGGGGGAGAAATCCGTCGGAAGCAGCACCACACCACCGGCCTCCCCCTCCTCCCCTGTGGCGGGAATGTTGAAAATCTCTATATTCTCGATAATCCTCAGAGCGAGCGGGAGGTCAGACTCCTTGATTCTGATTCTGACACCGGCGGCCACCGTCGGAGAGGCGAGATTGACATTGTTAAGTTCCACATATATGCCTTCCCGCTCAAGCAGGTTCTTTAGCGGCAACGCCTTCTCCACAGTGTGGATGGCTATGGTAATCAGTCTGTTTGGTGTCATATCGGTTTTACTGGATGGGAGCAGGTCAGTTTTTAGTCGGGTCGGGGGTGTATAAAAGCTATGACGCGCACAACTGTGTGAAACAGGCTGGCGCGTCATAGATAATGTCATCAGATGACGGAAAGTTCATTTTTCCTTTTTCATCTCCTCTTCCTGGAGGATTTCCACGGCCATATCATAAATGGTGGTGTCGTCAAGAACGACGATACCTCCGTCAGGACCCGGTTCGATGTGTAACCCGCAATTCTTGCCGAACTCATAGTTGGTGCCGCCGAAGTAGTTTCGGATTGTCTGTGGGGTCGTGTTGAGCTTGTCGGCGATGCGGGCAACGGCGCCATCAGGCAGTGCGTCTTTGATACGACGGAGATCGTTGAAGGATATTGTCTTTGTCATTCTCGTATGGTTTTGGGGGTTTGTAACTGCTATATCAAGGGGCAGAGAGGAATTTGCCCTAAATTTATACACTTAATTTGAGTTATCCAAATTTTTACGGTATGTTATAAAACATATCCAACAGCTTTTATCTGTTAATCTTGCTAAAGTCAACTACTTATCAAGAATATCAGATTCTCTCGACTTCGGAGGCCTTCACCCACGCCCGTTCACCGTGGCCAACAAGCACCTCATACCACATCCCTTCGCCGGGATTTGCGATTGAGTCTATAATCTCGACCTTCGTACCTTCATGGAGAAGGAAAGCCTGCTCCGCGTGGCTCCTGGCTTCCCTCGGGGAGGTTGAAAGCTGGGATGAGGGGGGAAGTATTATGGCGTATCTGTCGGAATTCACGCGGTTGGCGGCCGCGAAAGAAACTATCACGGCGCAAACGGTGAGCGCGAACACCACCAGTCCTCCGAAAAAGCTCGCTTTCTTCACAGCCACGGCTGATGAGAAGATATAGGCCGCGATGGCACCGAGGAAGATGGCAAACAGCACCAAGGCGACAATGGCCCAGGTGTCGGCGTGGAACATCCCGACCGTACCTTCCCAAACCGAGTCCATATATGAACCGCTGTCAATCTGCTTGTCGGTAATCTTGGAATTGACAAACTCGAGATTGGCGCGGGCGTCGGCGTTAGTGGGGTCAAGCTTGAGCGCGCGCTCGTAGTTGACAATGGCCTTGCCGAGATTGCCCTGGCGGTAGTAGGCATTGCCGAGATTGTAGAACAGGGTCGAGGAACTTCCTCCGGCCTCCAGAGCCTTGAGGTACAGGGCCTCGGCCATCACGAAGTTGTCTGCGCTGTATGCCGAGTCTGCCTGCTGGGCGAGGACCTCACCCGAAATTATGGCGGACGGCTCCTCAACCCCCTCTTCCGGGAGAGTATCCGCCACCTGGGCGGGACCTTCTGCCGGATTCTCTGCCACTACGCTGTCTGTGGCCTGGGCACCCATGGTCAGCACTGCGACCATCAAGAACAATATGCTGTATATGAGTTTCATCGGTCTACTTGCGTTTGCTTATGTTGCTTTTCTCAAGTTCATTGATTGAGGAGGTAGCCTCGTTGTAGACAGCCTCCACGGATGCCTCGGACGATGAATCCGGAGTGTAACGGGCCATCTCACACTGGTCGAGCACACCGATGACACGGCTGGCCGCATCCTCGCTCACCCCCCGGTCTACCAGGGTCTGTGAAATGTTCTGGCGCGTAAGCTGCGAGACTGGCATTGAAAGCTTGTCGCCAAGATAGCCCCACATCGCCTTCAGCATAGCCTCATAAAATTTCTCGGGCTGGCGGGTTTTCATAAACCCTTCCGCCTCACGCAGACGTTTGCGGGCCACCTTGCTGGCGCGGGCGTTGCGGCGCCCGGCCACATCGGCGTTAAGCCTAACCTGACGGCCATAGATAGCCGTGGCTCCAATCAACACCACCACAAGCACCCCTGCAAGCGCCCAATACCACCAGTTGTAAATCAGCGGCTCATGGGTCTTCGACAACTGCTTGTCGCCGGTCTTGATATGAAGTATGTCGGTGTTGCGGGCCTCGATTTCACGCTGCTCGGCGCTGATTGTAGTGCCGCTACCCTTGGCTATTTCCATATTATAACCGGGGGCGGTCAGAGTCACATACGCTTTCTTCGAGGGGTCGAAATAAACGAACTTCTGTTCGGGAATCTTGAATGTGCCGACACTCTGTGGCACGATAGTGTAGTCCACCATCATCGTGCCGGTCACCGTCGAGCCGCTTACGCGTGTCCGGTAATCGGTCTTGGGGGTGAACTGCTCGAAATCATCCGGAATCTCAGGTTTCGGCTCGTGGATATACTTGATGTTGCCCGTACCGGTAACGATATATTCCAGCGAGGCGGCCTCTCCGGTTTTCAGCTTCTCGGGAGCCAGACGGCTCTCGAATGTGAACTGCCCTACGGCGTTGTCAAATCCCGCAGGACGGGGCTCAGGCAGCGGAGTGATATTGACCGACGAGGAGTAGGGCTGGAGATGCACCTCCTTCTCCACCGGACGTCCGGAGACAAACCAGCCGTTGCTGACACGCTCTATCTGAACTACACTGAGGTCATACTTGCCGGAGTTTATTGTGAGCTTGCCTGATTTCTGGGGGAAGATGATACACTTCTTCAAGACAGCCGTGACGTAGTTCTGCCCGTTGTAATTCTCAACCGCGTTGAGGGCCGCCTGTGTGTCGACCTCCTCGATGAGGAACCCGTCAAATGTTGGCGGGGTGGTCATCATGAATGAGTTGATACGCTGGAATTTGGTGTAGAGTTTGATTGTACACTCTATCGCCTCCTGCTCGTAGGCGTGGCTCTTGTTGAGGATTATCCTGACAAAGATGTCATCCTTGGAAATCGGACGCGAGGTGTCATCCTGCGACGCGAGGTCATCCACATGCACACTCTGCTGCGGCGCGCTTCCCCCGTAACCGTAACCATACCCACCCCCCTGTTGCGACTGGGGTGCTTTGTCGGCAGGTAGAACTGTGAATTTGGCGGACTGCGATGTCAGCTTCTTGCCGTCAACCACGATTGAAGCGGCTGGGATGGTGAACGTCCCTTCATTTTCCGCGCGGTAGATGAATGTATATTCCACAGTGCTGGAAGATGAGGCCTGGCCGTTGATTATCTGGTAGCTCTGCGAGGTGCTAACCCCCGGCTGAGGATTGAGCAGCTTACACCCGCTGATGGCCGGGGCGTTAAGGCTTGTCCCCTCCCCGTTGGAGAGGCGGTAAGTGACGGCGAAACGGTTCCCTGCGATGACATTTCGCGGAGGAATGACCTGGAAAGAGGTCTGCGCCGCCATTGTCGCGCAAAAAATCAAGAATGCCGTCAATATCGAAAACAACTTCTTCATAGTCGTTTCAGGAATATCTCATTAAAAATAGTTGTCTGTTATCAACATCCGGCCCTTAGGGACGAAAGGCCGCAGGGGGGATGTCTGTCTCAGCAATCAATCAATCAATCAATCGTCACCAAGGCTTGCCGGTCTGACGCTGGCGCGACTGCTTCTCCTGGTTCTGCTTCATCTGCTCGACCTTCATTCTTGTGGCCGACTCCTTGTCGTCCATAGCCTTCAGAATCTGAGCCGCGCTTTGTTCGCTCAGGCCACCCTGCTGTTGCTGCTGCTGTTGTTGCTGTTGTTGCTGCTTGTCCTGGTCCTGCTGATCTTTGTTCTGATCCTGCTGGTCCTGGTTCTGCTGCTGTTGCTGCTGATCCTGGTTTTGATCCTGATTCTGGTCCTGCTTGTCATTGTTGTCCTGGTTCTGGTCTTGCTCCTGTTTTTTAAGCTGGGCCAGACGCAGGTTCTCGCGGGCCTGGTTGTTCTCGGGATTACGTCGCAGCGCATTCTTGTACATCTCTATCGCCGAGGCATAATTCTCACCCTTGTAGGCGATGTTGCCACGGTCATAGAAAGACAGCTCGGCAAGTTCCACATCAGGGTTGCCCGCCGTGGTGGCGAGAATCTGATCGGCCTGTTTTATGAGCGAGTCACCCTTGTTTGAAAGGTCTTCACCCCTCTGCTTGAGATATGAGGATGCGAGGTTGAACTGCGCACGGGCATTGTCGGGATTCTCTCCGAGTGCTTTCTTGAAATTCACCTCAGCCTCGGCGTAACGCTGCTTGTCGAAGAGGCTCTTGCCATCCTTCATATAGTTGCGTTCGCGCTTGGTGGATGGACGCGCCGCACCGGTGGATTCCTCTTTCGAGGAGCATCCGGCCACAACGCCTCCCGTCACCATGACGGCTACGGAAATCGCTAATATCTTTAAGAACTGCTTCATTTTGACAATTCCTTGTTGACGGTTGATTTGTTTTTCAGGCTTTCACCACCCTTGGCGGCT
Organism: uncultured Porphyromonadaceae bacterium; assembly: GCA_947177635.1. Classification (GTDB taxonomy): domain Bacteria; phylum Bacteroidota; class Bacteroidia; order Bacteroidales; family Muribaculaceae; genus UBA7173. The sequence goes on from CAMWVQ010000001.1 coordinate 110,805, forward strand.
ATTTTCTGCCGCGAGAAGAAGGTGTACCTCTTGAGCCAGCCAATCTTGGTAGGCAGGATTACCGCGTCTATGACCAGGAGAATCAGGGCAATCCATATGAACATAGGGAACTGCTCGGCACTGGCCTTGTAAGACACATGCTGCAGGTCGCTCTTTTTAATCTTGTCGAGCTGACCGACCAGGTTCGACAAGGCCTTCGACGATGAGCCGTTGATATAGACACCTCCACCGGCCTCGGCTATCTCCTTGGCCATCTTCTCATTGAGGAAAGTGGTCACAGGCGCGCCGGTCTCATCCTTCAGGAAGTCGCCGTTGCGGTTTACAGGAATCGGGGCCCCCTTGATCGAGCCTACGCCCATCACATCCACTTCTATGCCGAGGCTTTTGGCATACTTGGCCATCTCCACGGCGTCACCCTCGTGGTTCTCGCCGTCAGTGATGACGATTATGGCTTTGTTGATATCCTCGGCGGGGGAGAATGAATTGATGGCCATATTTATGGCGGTGCCGATGGCAGTGCCTTGGGTGGGAACCATCTCGGTGGAAATTTCGTCGAGATACATCCTGGCCGACACAAAGTCGGTTGTGATCGGAAGCTGTGTGTATGCCTCCCCGGCGAAGACAATCAGGCCGACTTTGTCGTTGCCGAGCTTGTCTATCAGATTGCCGAGAAGATACTTCGCGCGGTCGAGACGGGCGATGCCCCGGGTGTCGTCGGTCGAGGAGGCGAGCATGGAGCGCGACACGTCGAAGGCAATCATAACCTCGATACCTTCAGTCGACTCCATCTCCTCCTTCTCCCCTGCCCTGGGACGCGCCACGGCAATCACAAGCGAGGCCAGGGCGAGAAGTTCAAGGGTAATCTTGACGGCAGGTTTGTATTTTGACGCCTCCGGCATCAGCTGTTCGAGATGACGGGGATTGCCATAACGGCGCAGTTTTATCCTGCGGGCCACACGCGACCAGTACCACAACCCGAAAATAACCGGGATGAGCAGGAGCAGATATAGCAATGATGGATATGCGAACGACATAATCTGGTTACGGAATAGTGCGGAGCCAAGTCTGGCGGATTACAAGTTCAAGGAGCAGCAGCCCGAGGGCGGCCAGCGCCCAAGGAAGATAGCAGTCCTCGGTATGGGAAAAATGCTTCACATCAAGCTCGGTCTTCTCAAGCTGGTCGATTTCAGCGAAGATATCCTGGAGGACACGGTTGCCGGTGGCGCGGAAATATTTGCCTCCCGTGATGTCGGCAATCTGCTTGAGGGTAGCCTCGTCGATTACCACCGGCTGGGGCTGGTATTCGATGCGGCCAAACATGTTGTACATCGGGTAAAGGGCGGTGCCGTTGGTTCCGATGCCGATGGTGTAGACCTTGATGCCGAGCTTCTTGGCGATTTCGGCTGCGGTCAGCGGCGCCACGATGCCGGTGTTGTTGGAACCGTCGGTAAGCAGGATGACACTTTTCGACTTGGCCTTTCCATCCTTGATGCGGTTTATGGATGTTGCCAGACCGTCGCCGATTGCGGTGCCGTCTTCAAGCATGTCGCGGTTGAGCGCGGTAACATAATTGGCGAGTGTGGCGCGGTCGGTAGTCATCGGAACACCAGTGAAGGCCTCGCCGGCGAACACCACCAGGCCCATGTTGTCATTTTCACGCCCGTTGATAAAGTTGGCGGCAATCTTCTTTGCGGCCTCCAGGCGGTCGGGCTTGAAATCGCGGGCGAGCATCGAGGAGGATATGTCAAGGGCGATGACCATGTCGGTGCCTTCGGTCTTCGAGGTGCGCCATGCGTCACGGGTCTGCGGCCGGGCCAGGCAGACCACAAGGCAACATATGGCAAGCAGCCTGAGGAGATACATCGCATACAGGCCATATTGGCGGGCGGGCCTCCCCAATGAGCGGAACGGCCCGGTCGTGGAAATCTGGAGGGAGGGATTGGCAGTATGTCTTCGCCATATCCACCATCCCGCGAGGGGAAGGCAGACAAGCATCAACCATAACATGCCGGGATTAGCGAATTGCATCTTATATGTTCTCTAAATTAGGTTAGATTCATTTTGCAGGAGCGGGAGAGCCGTCTTCAGCGACAACCTCAACAGGCTTGGTCTCCTCGACGAAACGGACAGCCTCGGCCAGAGCGCGGTGGTTGTCGTCGGGAAGCGGCCTTACCTTTGCGAACTTCACGAAGTCGGCGATTTCGAGAATCCGTTTCATCCGCGCGTTGGGCATACGTGTGGTCTCGTTTTCATTGAGCACTCGGGTAATCTGCTGTGATGTCATCTCCATGGCGTTTATGCCGAAACGTCCCTGGAGGTAATCGCGCAGGATGTCAGTCAGGCGGGTGTAGTACTCCTTCTCCTGGCCATTCTGCCACAGATTCTGTTCACGCAGGCTTTCAAGCCGCTGCATGGCAAGCTGGTAAGGGGGCACAGGCTTCTTCTTGGGGATAAGCGGCACCTCGACCTTGCGGGTCATAATCAGGTATCCGCATATGCCGGCGGCTATGATGAGCAGCCCGGCCAGAATCCACTGCCAGTAATCCGTAAGCCAGTCGGGGAGGAAGTCATACCATTTCGATTCGAAATCCATCGCCGGGGCAATGGGGTTTATATCCTCCAGCTGGCTGACATCCACCGGGTTGACTTTCAGCGTTATCGGCTCGGTGCGGAGAGTGTCGGGGCCGCTGACCATCAGGAAGGGGGGTATGGTGTATAGCCCCGAGTCAAACGACTGGATGATCAAAGCCCGTTTCATCTCGACCAGCCCGTTGCCGAGGTCGGCCGTGTCGCCATAGACCCAGTCAATCAGTTCCACTTCGGCAGGGACGGCATCCTTGTCGACAAGGATTTCCGATGGGGCGCCGGCCTGGTCGACAATCTCAAAGCGAATCGCGGTCTGATAACCCATCGTAATCTGCGACGAGTCTACAGCCGCCTTTATCGAACGGGCCGAGGCTTCCCCTCCGAACAGGAGGGCAACAAATAATATCGATATGTATGTCAGCCTTTTAAGCATCAGACAAGCTTCTTTTTTTGGAGGTTGGTTTTTCAAGAGAATCAATGGCGGGGGGAATCAGAGCCTTTTCCGGAACAGCCCCATCAAGGCGGTGACGAAATCCTCGTCGGTTGCCACGGAGCAGGAATTGACCCGGCTCCGCTTGAATGTGTCGGACATCACCTGCTGACGCTCGTACCACCAGCGGTTGTATTGGTTGCGAACCTTCTTCGAGGAGGTGTCGACCCATTGCTCGGATCCGTTTTCAAGGTCTTGCACCCTCATCAGCCCGACATCCGGCAACTGGGCGTCACGTTTGTCATAGACCTGCACACCGTAGACGTCGTGCTTGTTGGCGGCGATTGAGAGCGCCTTGTGGTAATCCTTCTCGTCGATGAAGTCTGAGATGACAAATGTGGTGCAACGCTTCTTGAGGGCGTCGGTGAAATATCTCAGCACCATCCCGATGTCAGTGCCGCGATGGTCAGGAGTGAAGTCAATCAGCTCGCGGATGATGAACAGGATATGTTTCTTCCCTTTCTTCGGCGGGATGAATTTCTCGATTTTGTCGGAAAAGAATATCACCCCGATTTTGTCGTTGTTCTGGATGGCAGAGAACGCGAGGGTGGCGGCAATCTCCGCTATCATCTCACGTTTCTCCTCACCCACGGCACCGAACAGGCGGGAACCGCTGACATCGACAAGCAGCATGACCGTAAGCTCGCGCTCCTCCTCATATATCTTCACATACGGGCGGTTGTGGCGCGCGGTCACATTCCAGTCGATGTCGCGTATGTCGTCGCCATACTGGTACTCCCTGACTTCCGAAAAGGTCATGCCACGCCCCTTGAACGCCGAATGGTATTCTCCGGCGAAGATATTCTGTGAAAGCCCGCGGGTCTTTATCTCGATACGCCTGACTTTCTTCAACAGTTCGTTGGCATCCATCTTCTATGGTTTTATTTGAATTAGTGACCCTGTCGGGGGTATATCAGGGAACGACCACCTTGTCGAGGATTTCCGAAATAATCTCGTCGGCGGAGATGTTGTTTGCCTCAGCCTCGTAGGTAAGGCCGATGCGGTGGCGCATCACATCGTGGCATACCGCACGGACATCCTCGGGGATTACATACCCGCGCTGACGCAGGAATGCGTAGGCCTTTGCGGCACGGGCCAGGGAGATTGACGCACGGGGTGATGCCCCGAAAGCGATGATGCTCTGCAGTTCGGGCAGCCCGCATTCGGCGGGGAAACGGGTGGCGAACACGATGTCGACGATGTAACGCTCGATTTTCTCGTCGATGTAGATTTTCTCCACCACCTGCTGGGCGTCGATTATATCTTCCGGGCGCAGCAGGGGCTGCACCTTTGTCTTCTTGTTGGATAGGTTCTGGCGTATGATGAGTTTCTCCTCCTCGCGTGTGGGATAACCGATCACCACTTTCAGGAGGAAACGGTCAACCTGCGCCTCAGGCAGGGGATATGTACCCTCCTGCTCGATGGGGTTCTGGGTCGCCATTACCAGGAAAGGCTCGTCGAGGGGGAAGGTGTGGTCGCCGATGGTCACCTGGCGCTCCTGCATGGCCTCAAGCAACGCGGCCTGAACCTTGGCGGGAGCACGGTTGATTTCATCAGCCAGGACGAAGTTGGCGAATATCGGGCCGCGCTTCACCTGGAACTGCTCAGACTTCACGCTGTAGACCATCGTACCGGTCACGTCGGCGGGAAGGAGGTCGGGGGTGAACTGGATGCGGCTGTATTTTGCGTCAATCAGCTGGGAGAGGGTCTTGATGGCCAAAGTCTTGGCAAGACCGGGCACACCTTCGAGAAGGACGTGTCCGTTGGAGAGCAACGCGATGAGGAGGGATTCCACGAGGTGCTTCTGGCCGACAATCGTCTGGTCCATACCCTGCGTGATCAGGCTTACAAAGTTGTTGCGGCTGGCCACGAGGTCGTTGAGTTCTCTGATATTTACAGTTTCACTCATAAGTTTTTATAGTTGGTTTTGTTATTATGCAAATTTGACAAATGGAGAACCGGATTCCCGGCCCTGCAAAGCATTCAAGGCTCGGGAGCGGTTTACAATGCAAATGTATGGAAACAAAACAGGTAAACGTTAAAACAGAGTGTTAAATTTATCTATCAACCGTTTACCTCTTTTAAGATTTAATCATTTTTAAGCAAAAAACTACTCTGACAGAGCCTTGTAAGACTCACGGTCGGCATTGCGCAGCGACTCTTTGCTGGCGGGGTCTATGCCGTATTTGGAGGCAGGAGGAATGACCAGCACCATCCCGTTCTCGAGATTGTCGGGGTCACGGATTTTGTCTTTGTTCTCAAGGTAAATGTAAACCCAGAATTTCGCGTTGCCATAATGACGGCGCGCCATAACCGAGAGGTAATTGCCCGGCCTGACGGTGTCTGTCACCACCTCCGGCACAGCAGCGGGGGGAGTCGTCTCCACAACAGCCACGGCAGTGTCAGTCAAGTTTACGTCGTCTGAGGGGACAACCGTCTCTACGGAATCTGATTCGGCATCACAGCCGGCTTCACCGGCCCCATCATCAACCACGCTGCCCGCGTTATGGCGGATGAGAATCCCATCCTCCAATACTTCAACGTTTGCAGGCATCCCAATGTTTGAATACCTGTAAGCGAGATACCCTGCGACAAGTCCGAGAAGACACGCGGCAATGGCCGTCACCACCAAAGTGAGGGTGGTGTGCCCCACCCGTTTGATTGTAACACGGCTCTCCGGCTCAAGCCTCACGGCAACGGGAGAATCATATCCCTGTTGCGCAACCGGTTGTTGTGCGGGCATATGCATCACCGGCTCAACTACCTGAGGAGCGGGAGCGGATGGAGCGACTGGGGGAGTCGTCGATTGGGAGGGAGAGGTATTGGCGGAAACCACCTTTTTGCCTCCGGTGAAACGTGGAGGCAGTGGCGGAGGGGTAGACACCTCCGGTTCGGCTATAATTTCCGGCTCAGCTTCCACCGGCGCATCAGCAATCTCCGCTTGCTGGTTCTGAACATCGACAGCAGTCTCATCCGCCTCCGAGGCAGTGACAGCCACCTCTGAATCAACAGCATTTTCCTCTGATTCAGCGATTTCCTCAGCCGTAGGCTCCGGAAGCACCGGTTCCTCCACTGCGGTCTCTGCCTGCGAGTCGAAGAAACTGTCAAGCTCTTCATCTGTCAATGATTCGGCGACCTCGACTGACTCAAACATCGCGAATGGCTCGTTGACCTTAGCGGCCAACGAGGTCTCCGGAGCGAAATCAACTGTCGGATTTCCGTCGACATCTGATGAAACTTTGAACACACCGAGACCTTCGACCCTGACAACGCCGTCGGCTGTCAGCCCCTGGGTCACGACAACAGAGAATTCTTTCAGGAACGCCCCGGCGACATCGTCGCCACAATTCACCCTCGACGCGAGCCGGGTGATTATCTCTGGCATAGGTATCGTGGACGCGCTCATTTCCGTGGATCCTCCGAAATCCCTTTCTTAAGCCTTCCGGCAGGTGTGAATTCCAGTTCTATGGCGGGGGGAAGCAGCACGCGTCGCCCCGTGGAGAGGTCTCTGACCACTGCCTCCTTACGCTTGATGCCCTGAAAGGAACCCAACGACGGGAGCGCCAGCCGGTTGAGGTTTCCACACTCCTCCCCTATCACCCCGACGAATCCTTCCAGCAGCTTTTCAGCCGTGGAGGTCTCAAGGTTGAGGCGCTTAGCCATTATATTTATGAATTGTCTGCTGTCCAATGTGTGAAGAATTTTGGCAAAGTTAATAAAATTCCACCAAAAAACCGCGCCGACTCCCAAAAGAATCGGCGCGGATGAGATATCAGGTAATCAGACGTCAGCTATCAGATAACGCCCTGTTCCATCATAGCGTTTGCGACTTTCATGAAGCCTGCGATGTTGGCTCCCTTCATATAGTTGAGGTAGCCGTCTTCCTGCATGCCATACTTGAGGCACTGCTCGTGGATGGCAGCCATGATCTGGTGGAGCTTGGCATCCACCTCTTCGCCTGTCCACTGGAGATGCTCGGCGTCCTGGGTCATCTCAAGGCCGGAGCAAGCCACGCCGCCTGCGTTTACAGCCTTGCCGGGAGCGTAGTTCACGCGGTTCTCGATGAAGCAGTCGATAGCCTCGGGGGTGCAACCCATGTTGGAGACCTCAGCCACCAGCTTGACTCCGTTTGCGACCATCTGCTTGGCGTCTTCGCCGTTGACCTCATTCTGGGTAGCGCAGGGGAGGGCGATGTCAACCTTCTGCTCCCAGGGTTTCTTGCCGGGGAAGAAGGTGGCGTTGGGATATTTCTCTGCGTAAGGAGCTACGATGTCGTTGCCTGACGCGCGGAGTTCGAGCATATACTCGATCTTGTCGCCGCTGATGCCGTCGGGATCATAAACATATCCGTCGGGACCGGAGATGGTGACAACCTTGGCGCCAAGTTCGGTTGCCTTGATGGCGGCGCCCCATGCCACGTTGCCGAAGCCGGAGATTGCGACAGTCTTTCCCTTGAGGTCTTCATTCTTCAGGGCCAGCATGTTCTGCACGAAGTAGAGGGCACCGAAACCGGTAGCCTCGGGACGCAGACGCGAACCGCCGAAGTCGAATCCCTTGCCGGTGAATGTGCCGGTATGCTCGTCGACAAGTTTCTTGTACATTCCATACATATAGCCCACCTCGCGGCCGCCTACGCCGATATCGCCGGCGGGAACGTCACGGTCGGGACCGAGGTTCTTCCAGAGGCCGAGGATGAAGGCCTGGCAGAAGCGCATGATTTCGCGGTCGCTCTTGCCACGGGGGGAGAAGTCTGAACCACCCTTGGCTCCACCCATCGGGAGAGTGGTGAGGGCGTTCTTGAAGGTCTGCTCGAAACCGAGGAATTTCAGAATCGACAGGTTGACGGACGCGTGGAAACGGATACCTCCCTTGTACGGGCCGATGGCGTTGTTGAACTGCACTCGGTAACCGATGTTGTTCTGCACGTCACCCTTGTCGTCGAGCCAGGTCACACGGAAGGTGACAATCTTGTCAGGTTCGACCATACGCTCGATGATTTTGTTGCGTTCAAACTCAGGATGCTGGTTGTAAACGTCAACTACCGACATAAGAACCTCGCGGACAGCCTGCAGGTACTCTTTCTCACCCGGATGCTTTGCCTCCAGGGCGTTCATGATATTATTTATATCCATAACGTATGTATGAATTGGTTGAACTTTCAGTTGATTTCAGGCACAAATAAGATTTTATGCTATAAAGCATTATTTTTGAGCAGTCTTTAAGGAGATGACCCTTAATCGACTAACACCACCGCAAATATAGCACTTAATAATTGAATATAGCAAGAAAAAAATGAAATATTTTTCACCTTTTTTCGCCCCCCTGATCCCACCCCGGAATCGTTTTTCCATGTTTTTGGCAAGATGTTTGCATTATTGTTTGTTATATTTGCAAAAACTTTACCCGCTGAATGAAAAAAGACCTCTTTGCCGAGATTAAAGAAAACGTGAAAAAATGTGTGGCGCAATCGCGTCTGCGCGAGGCGTTCACATTAGCCCGGTCACTCTCCGAAGGCAACATGGCCTGGGAGATTTCAGACGCCCTCAATGAGGCGGAACAATCTTACAGGAGACTGCTGTCATACGCCGTTTCCGGGGCTGAAGACCCCGCCAGGGATGAGATGACGGCGGAAATCGGCGAAACCATACTGACTATCACAGACCGACTCCAGCGCGACAACACCGCCAAGGAGGAGCCTACATTATATTACAACAACCTGCGCTATCTCCGCGCGAACCCGTCGGAGACGATTCCCTCGCTGATGGAAAGCTACCGCAAGGACTGCTCTGAAAGGTCGCTGCTCGACCTGGTGGCCTCAGGAAAGCATTCCGCCCGGTTCCACTCCACCACCTCAGAGAGGGAATTGCTGGAGCGCAAGATATTCAACATACTGTGGGTGTCGTTCCCCTTGTCTCGAGGCGACGCCGAGTCAATCGGTTCCACCCTCGGATCCAAGGTGTTGCCCGAACACGCCGTGGTGCTTTTCACATGGGCACTGGTTCTCGGCGGCCTGGAATTCTACGACTCGCGCAGGCTTGAACTGCTTTGCGACCTGTACACCGACGGGGGCGCACAGGTCTCGGCCGTCGCCCTTATCGGACTGCTGACGGTGATGCACCGTTGGCGTGACCGCCGTTTCCCGCGAAGACTGACAGACCGTTTCGCCGCTGTCAGGGAACTGCCATCCTGGCAGTCTGACCTGAAGACCGCCTATATGGAGCTTACACGCACCCGCGACACTGACCGTATTTCCGCCAAGATTCGCGACGAGATAGTGCCGGAAATGATGAAGCTGCGCCCCGAATTCGAGCGCAAGCTCTCAACCCCGGAGACCGTCACCCCAGAGGAGATGGAGGAAAACCCCGAATGGCAGGAGATGCTCGACAAATCCGGACTCGCAGACCGCCTCAAGGAGATGAGCGAAATCCAGGAAGAGGGGGGAGACATAATGATGGGCACATTCTCCCATCTCAAACAGTTCCCATTCTTCAACGAGATTGCAAACTGGTTTGTCCCCTTCCACTGCGACCGCAGCGAGTTCGCAGACATCCCCGGCAACGGCGGCCTCGACAAGATCGCGGGGATGTTCGAACCGCTCAATTTCCTTTGCGACAGCGACAAGTATTCACTCCTTATGTCACTGTCGCATGTGCCTGCCGCACAGCGCGAGATTGTGATGGGGCAGCTAAACGCACAGGCAGACCAGTTCAACGCGCTGCGCGCCGCCTCGCTCGACCTCTCCACTGACAGCCGACGCGACTTGATTCGCCGCCAGATACAGAACCTGTACCGCTTCTTCCGCCTCTTCCGCCGCAAAGGTGAGTTCTACAACCCGTTCGGCGAAGGTGTGAACCTGGTGGCGGTGCCGGCGCTGGTCGATGATGTAAAGGAGCCGGAGATGCTCACCCTCATCGCGGAATTCTATTTCTCCCACCAATACTGGCAGGAAGCACTCGATGTGTTCGGCATCGTGGACTCCATATCCGCCCCCTCGGCGGCCATCTACCAGAAAATGGGCCACTGCCTGATGAGACTCGGGCGCACCTCCGCCGCCCTTTCCTGCTTTGAAAAGGCCGACATGCTCGACAACAGGAGCGTGTGGACAATCACGCGACTGGCCAAATGCCACTCCTTGCTGGGCAACCACTCCTCAGCCCTGGCCGCCTGCGAACGACTCGAGGAATTGCGCCCCGACCTCCCCTCGACATCCATGACGATGGGGCGCGCCCATCTCGCCCTCAGGCATTACCCCGAGGCCGTCAACGCCTTCTACAAGGCTTTCTATCTCGACGAGGAGTCGGGCAAAGCCCTTCGGCCGCTGGCGTGGAGCCTGCTGATGGACAAGCAGTTTGACCAAAGCCGAAAATACTACGAACGTGTCATTTCCGACTTCGACCCCCGTCCGGAAGACTTCCTCAACATGGGCCACCTCTCCCTCGCCACCGGGAAATTCGCCGAGGCCCAGAACTTCTACCGCCTCAGCATTCTCTCCCGTCCCCGACCCGCCGGAAGCTCAGGCAACCCGGTTGTCAACACGGCAACTTCCGCCATCAGAGCCGCATCCGCGGCGGCAACAGACATCCCCCGCTCATCCATCGAGGGATTCATCGCCGACATGAAAGCCGACTCCGCCGCGCTTTCCCGCCTGGGAGTGTCCCCGGCCCTGATTCCTCTCATAACAGACGCGCTGCTCTACTCCCTGTCGTGACGTTTTCCGCCGATTCAGACAAGGATGTCGGGAAAAAATAGTAAATTTGCAGTCTAATCAAAACTGACAGACTATATGGTAATTCAACGTTGGCAATCCGTGTGGTTGCTTGTAGCGGCAATCCTTGTCGCCCTCTTCTGTTTCCTCCCGATGGCTTATGTCAGCGCGGAAGGGCCTGAGATTATGGATGCCAATTCCGTGACTTTCATGTATCCCTCAGACAACTGGGTTATGCTTATTGTCGGGCTGCTTGTCGCAGTATTGCTGATTCTCAACATCTTCTCATTCAAAGACACCCGCCGTCAGAAGATGATGACCATAGTGGCGGTGGTGCTGATTGCCGTCCTCGCGGCCTGCGCCTGCCTAATGGTCTACGGCTACCAGAGTGAAGGGGCCCGCGCCGAATGGATGGGCAGCATCCTGCTGCTTGCCGGAGCGGTGATTTTCGCCCTGCTTGCCTACCGGGGCATAAGCCACGACGAGAAACTGCTGAAAGCCGCCGACCGCCTGCGCTGATTCTCCGCCGCCACAGGGCGGCGACATCAGATGAGCGCGGATTGTTATACCACTGATGGATTTCAAACTAACATCCCAATACAGCCCGACAGGCGACCAGCCGGAAGCCATCGCCGAACTTGTCAGGGGGGTCAATGACGGCCTCCCCGCCCAGGTGTTGCTCGGCGTCACCGGCTCCGGAAAGACGTTCACCATGGCCAATGTCATACAGCAGGTGAAACGCCCTACCCTGATATTGAGCCACAACAAGACCCTGGCCGCCCAGCTCTACAGCGAGTTCAAGCAGTTCTTCCCCGAGAACTCCGTGCAGTATTTCGTCTCATATTACGACTACTACCAGCCGGAGGCCTACATCCCATCCGTTGACAAGTACATCGAGAAAGACCTCTCGATCAACGACGAAATCGAGAAACTGCGGCTGGCCACAGTGTCGGCCCTCCTGTCAGGACGCCGCGACGTGGTGGTCATAAGCTCAGTGTCATGTCTCTTCGGCATGGGAAATCCCGAGGACTTCGACGCCAATGTCATTGAAATCAAAGAAGGGCAACGCATATCACGCAACGCTTTCCTGCGCCGCCTCGCCGAATCCCTCTACAGCCGCAACGAGATAGAACTCAACCGTGGCAACTTCCGCGTGAAGGGTGACACGGTAGACATCCGTCTGGCTTATGAGGAAATAATCCTGAGAGTGATTTTCTTCGGTGACGAGATAGAATCCATCGCCACCCTCCATCCGCTCGACAACACCCCGCTCGGCCGTCACGACCGTTTCCAGATTTACCCGGCCAACCTGTTCGTGACCTCAAAGGAGCGCCAGGCATCGGCACTGGCGCAGATGGAACTTGACCTCGGGGAACAGGTGGAGTTCTTCAACAAGGAGGCGAAGCTTCTTGAAGCCAAACGCCTCTATGAGCGCACCACCTACGACATCGAGATGATACGCGAGGTCGGCCATTGCCCGGGCATCGAGAATTACAGCCGTTATTTCGACGGCCGCGAACCGGGTATGCGCCCGTTCTGCCTTCTCGACTACTTCCCGAAAGACTACCTGACGATAATCGACGAGAGCCATGTGACAGTGCCGCAGATAAGGGCCATGTATGGCGGCGACCTCTCGCGAAAGCAGAACCTTGTCGATTACGGATTCCGACTGCAGTCGGCACTCGACAACCGCCCGTTGCGCTTCGAGGAGTTCGAACGCCTCACCGGGCAGATAATATATGTAAGCGCGACCCCTGCCGACTACGAGCTGGAGAAGAGCGAGGGTGTGGTGGTCGAACAGGTCATCCGACCCACCGGCCTCCTCGACCCCCTTATTGAAGTGGAGCCTACATTACACCAGATCGACCACCTGCTCGAACAGATCGAGCAACGGCGAGAGAGGGGGGAACGTGTGCTGGTGACAACCCTCACCAAACGCATGGCCGAAGAGCTGAACGATTATTTCCTCAAACTGAAGATAAAGACCGCCTACATCCATTCGGATGTCGACACCCTCGACCGAATAAAGATACTCGACGACCTCCGCGCCGGGGTCTACGACGTGCTTATAGGCGTCAACCTCCTCCGTGAGGGTCTCGACCTTCCGGAGGTGTCGCTTGTCGCCATCATCGACGCCGACAAGGAGGGTTTCCTGCGCTCCCACCGGTCATTGACACAGACTGTCGGACGCGCCGCCCGAAACCTCAACGGAATGGTGATAATGTATGCCGACAAGATGACCGACTCGATGAAGCTCACCATCGAGGAGACACGTCGCCGCCGGGAGAAACAGATGGCCTACAACGAGGCCCACGGCATCACGCCGCAGGCCATCGTCAAAGCCAGGGCGTCGCTGGTCGGCCTCGACACGGAAGACCTCACCCCCGCCTGCTCACCGCAACGCGCCGGAGACCGCCGCCGTTCGGCATCAGCACAGGCGGCCAAGGTCATCCCCTACGCCGAGGAATACACCTCATCGACAGACATCGCCGCCGACCCGGTGATTCCCTACATGAGCAAGGGGGAAATCGAACGATACATCACCCGTATGCGTTCAGAGATGATGCAGGCCGCGAAGAACATGGAGTTCATGGAAGCAGCCCGCCTGCGCGACGAAATCCTGAAAATGGAGAAACTCGCGGCCTCGATGGCGTAAGCCGTCACTCTCCCGGCCGCACCAATGCCTTATGCCTAAAAATTTCCGACATACATCCGACAAGAATCCCACAGGGAAGACTTCCGCTCCCGGCAAACGGTTTACGGCAGGCTCTTCCGGCAGGAGAAGCGGGGACGCTCCCCGGAAACCCCAATCCAAAGAGCCGGCCAAGAAAGATGGCGCCCGCCACTGCGGCGGCACTGTCATCGAGTACCCGCGTCGTCCTCTGACCGACTGGCTTCCGACCTCCGTCAAGGAGATGAAAGCCCACGGATGGGATGAGGTTGACATCGTGCTCTTCTCGGGAGACGCGTATGTCGACCATCCTTCGTTCGGCGCGGCGTTGCTCGGGCGACTGCTTGTGGAAGTCGGAGGCTATAAAGTGGCCATTGTCCCACAACCCAACTGGCAGGACGACCTGCGAGATTTCCGCAAATTCGGCAGACCAAGGCTTTTCTTCGGAGTGTCGGCGGGAGCCATGGACTCGATGGTCAACCATTACACCGCCGCCCGCCGCAGACGCAGCGATGACGCGTACACCCCCGACGGGCGCCACGGAATGCGTCCCGACTACCCCACCATAGTCTACTCGAAGATTCTGCGCGAGCTGTATCCCGATGTCCCGATAATCGCCGGAGGCATAGAGGCCTCCCTGCGACGCCTGTCGCATTATGATTACTGGCAAGACCGGCTGAGACCGTCGATTCTCGTCGATGCCCCCGCCGATATGCTCATTTACGGAATGGGGGAACTCCCCTTGCTGGAACTCGCGCGCCGTCTCGACGCCGGGGAGAAAATCAGGGATATACGCGATATTCCCCAGACTGTGATTTTCGAGTCTCCTGAAAGGATGAAGGACATCATCGGAGACAATGCTGACACCGGGAAAGCCTTGTCAGACCACATAATACTGAATTCCTGGAAGGAGTGTCTCCGCGACAAGAAAGCCCAGGCGGCAAACTTCAAACATATCGAGCAGCAGAGCAACCGCTTCACCGGGGCGACCTTATGGCAACAGATTGACGACAAACGTGTGGTGAGGGTCAACCCTATGTACCCGCCGATGACGACAGAGCAGATTGACCGCTCTTTCGACCTCAACTACACCCGTCTCCCCCACCCCCGCTATATCGGGAAGAGGATTCCGGCATTCGACATGATACGCTTCTCCGTCAATCTCCACAGGGGATGTTTCGGAGGATGCGCATTCTGCACCATATCGGCCCATCAGGGGAAATTCATCGCCTCCCGCTCCAAAGAGTCCATACTGCGCGAGGCAACGCAGGTAACCCAGATGCCCGGTTTCAAAGGTTACATCTCAGACCTCGGAGGGCCCTCGGCCAACATGTACTCGATGGGGGGGCGCGACAGGAATATCTGCGCCAAATGTCTCCGTCCGAGCTGTCTGCACCCGAAGCCCTGCCCGAACCTCCACAACGACCACAGGCCGTTGCTCGACATTTACCACTCGGTGGACGCCCTCCCCGGCGTCAAGAAATCTTTCATCGGCAGCGGTGTGAGATATGACCTGTCGATGCACAAGTCAGGAGACAAGGAGATTGACGCCGCATCCCGGCGTTACAACGAGGAACTGATAACCGACCATGTAAGCGGACGTCTGAAAGTCGCCCCCGAACACACCGAAGAGGGGGTGCTCGACATCATGCGCAAACCGCCGTTCAGCCAATTCGAGGAATTCAAACGGCTGTTTGACACCGTCAACCGACGCCACGACCTGAGACAGCAGCTTATTCCATACTTCATCTCCTCGCATCCCGGATGCCACGAAATCGACATGGCGCAACTCGCCGTGAAGACCAAACGGCTTGACTTCCATCTCGAACAAGTCCAGGACTTCACACCGACGCCGATGACGGTCGCGACTGAAATATATTACACCGGTTACCACCCCTACACCCTTGAGAAGGTGTTCACCGCCACCACGGCAGAAGAGAAACTCGCCCAACGCCAGTATTTCTTCTGGTATGACCGCACCTACCGCTCATCAATCACCTCATCCCTCAACCGTCTCCACCGCCCCGACATCCTCCGCGCCCTCTTCTCCCGCTGAACCATCCCCGATTCACAAATTTGACATCCTGTGAGAAGTCATCTCTTTGTCTCGTGGTAGTCTTCCTCGGTGTTGACATTCCATATGGCGGACTTGTCGGGGTTGTGGCTTCCTGAAAGGATGGCATCGGCGGCCTCCATAGCCGTCAGCATCGAATGGTCCATATTGTTGTAGCGGTGCTGTCCGTTGCGGCCTATGCAATAGAGATTCCCAATGCTGTCGAGGAAGGCCCTGATGGCGTGGAGTTCGGAATATGCGCCGTAATAGGCGGGATACGCCTTCTTGACCCGTATCCTGACCGCATCCTCAACATTCCGGCGGTCTATGATGCCGATTTTCTCAAGCTCCGAGACAGCCATGTCGATGAAAGCCTTGTCTGACATCTCCCACATCGCATCCCCCTCGCGGCAGAAATATTCCAGGCCTATCCACATCTTGCGGTCATTGTCGGCCACCATATATGGCGACCAGTTGTTGAACACCTGGATGCGCCCGAGCCTCACATCCCGCTCCTGGACATAAATCCATGTGTCAGGGATACGGTCCCGGAAAGTCTCGATATCGGTCTGGTTGCTTATTTCAAGCTTGTCTACAAGCAGTCCGACCGTGATGAAATCCCGGTAAGGCAACTGGGCGGCTGCTTTTCTCACATTGTCAGGTATCTCAACACCTTCTATCGCGGCGATCAGGTCTTTCAGCGGCATCGACGAGAGGAGAAGGTCACACTTTTCACGATGCGAAGAACCGTCGGCACTTTCCACGGTGACGGCGACAACACGCCCATCCTCTACATGCACTTTCCTGACGCCGCAATTCATCTCCACAAGTCCACCTTTTTCACGGACCTCATCCGCGACGGTCTCCCACAGCTGTCCCGGCCCGAATTTGGGATAAACGAACTCCTCGATAAGGGATGTCTCCACCTTCCGGCCTTCTTTCTTGCCCAGCATGCTGGAAAACATATCCTTGACAACGCCGAGCAGCGACAGCCCCTTGACCCTCTGCGCGCCCCATTCGGCACCGAGGCGCGAGGGGTGCTGTCCCCACACCTTCTCGGTATAGTCCTCGAAGAACATACGGTATAGCGTCTTGCCGAAACGGTTGATGTAGAAATCCTCCAACGAAACTTCAGGCCGCTTGACCACAGCAGATTTCAGGTAACTGAACCCCGCCGCGGCCGTCCGCGCCAGTCCGAGGTTCCTTATCGTCTGGAAACTCATCCTGACCGGATAGTCAAAAAATCGTCGCAGGTAATAGATACGGCTCACACGCCGACGTCGCAACATCGCCAGGTCTGTCTCCTCCGGATTCCCCTCCAGCGGCATGACACGGTTCCACCATCGTGTAACCCTGTCACTCTTGCTGAAAAAACGGTGTCCCCCGATGTCGATACGGTTCCCCTTGTACAGCTCCGTACGCGATATTCCCCCGATTTTGCCGGATTCCTCAAAAACAACAGGGGTGACCTTGCCGCTGCTGGCCAGCTCATACGCGGCCGTAAGCCCGGCGGGGCCGGCCCCGGCGATAACCGCGAGCCGCCTCTTATCTGTCTCATCCTTGTTGCTCCGACACTCTTTCATTCTGCAAAAATACGAAAATTTCCCCTTTACTCCGCATCAGGCCCAAGGAAATTTCACCGTGAAGCGTGTCAGGCCGTCTTCCACGGAGGTAGCCAGGGAGAATCGCGCGTTATGCGCCACGAGAACCTCGCGTATGAGCATCAAGCCGATTCCCTGACCGTGAGGTTTGTCGGTGAAGAAGGGGGTGAACAGCCTTGAAGCCTTTTCGGCAGAGATGCCGACCCCGTTGTCGGTCACCGTAAGTTCATTGTCGGCTACCTTGATGGTTATCCTCCCTTGCGCGCCACCCATAAGTATGCTCTCAACCGAGTTCTTAACGATGTTGACCAGCACCTGCACCAGCAGGTCTGAGTCGCCGGATATTTCCCGGGCCTCCTCATCAAGCCCGATGAATTCCATCGCAACCCCTTTCGGCACACCGAGCGACTCCAGGAAACGCCTCTCGCCGCAGACGAGAGCCGGGAGGCTGAGCGGGCGCAGTTTTGGCGCGGGAAGTTTCACCACCTCAGCGAAACGGGCAGTGAAGGCAGACAGTTCTCCGCTACGCTGCCAGCAGGCTTTCAGCACCTCCCTGATTTCCTCATCCTCGATTTCAGGCATCGCGGTTGACAGAGCGGAAGAGAACCCGGCCATAGTGTTGTTCACCTCATGGGCCATCACCCTGATAACCTTCTCATACGCTGCACGCTCGGCGGCTGTAACCGACCCTGATATATCCTCCGCGAGATAAAACCGATGCTCCACACCACGGTCGATGAAACTGCGGCAGGAACAACGAATCACCGCGCCAGAGGATGTGCGGTAATCACGCGACACCCCTACAGGCAAATCACAGAGGTCTTCGGGCGACAGGCCAAGCTCAACCGCAGCCGGATTCCTGACCACCTCGTGACCGTCGAAGTCGAGTATCACCACCCCGATCGGGGCCGACTCAATCAGCAGGTTCAGGAAATGGGTGCGTTCCTCATACCGTATTCTCTGCTGTTTAAGCTTCAGCAGCATCTCATTGAACACCCCGGCGATTTTGTCAACCTCAGGCTGCCCCACATTGCGGAGCGAACTGTTCCAGTCCTGGGCGCGAAGCATATCAAGTCCGCCCGAAAGGGTGTCGATAGGACTCAGCACCTTCCGGAAGAAGAACCATAAAAGGACACATCCGGCCACGGCGAGAAGTTCGAGCAGATAGAAACACCCGACCTCCATCTTGCCGCTGCCGAAATAAAACAGCAGCCCCCAGGGGAGCAACTGCATCACCGCCAGTATGACAAACAGATAACGGAGCCTCATCGCAAGCCGAATTTTTCCATTTTGCGATACAGGCTCTGCCGGGTAAGCCCCAGCTCGGCGGCAGCCTTGGAGATATTCCCCTCATGGCGGCTAAGAGCGGCCTTGACGCGCGAACGCTCGACCTCCTCCAATGTGCCGCCCGACACCGGCGCGGAGCCGACGCCTCCCGGCGGTGTCACCCCCATCGCCTCACAGTTCCTGAAATCATCAGCCGTGAGGAAATCTTTCCCTGAAATCAGCATCGTGCGCTCGACCTGGTTTTTCAGCTCACGGATGTTTCCGGGCCACGGCCGCCCGCTCAGCCACGCCTCGGCATCGGCCGAAAGACGTGGCACCTCCATTCCGTGGGCCTCCGCCCCCTTGACAAGGAAATGCCGGGCAAGCGCCGGAATGTCGCCGCTGCGCTGGCGCAACGGCGGGAGTTCGATGTTAACCAGACTTATGCGATAGAACAGGTCTTCACGGAATTCACGCGAAGCCACCATACTCGGCAAATCGGCATTGGTGGCACACACAATCCTGACATCCACTGATTTGGTCTCGCTCGACCCAAGAGGTTCGAATTTCTGCTCCTGCAAAACCCTCAGCAGCTTGACCTGCGAACCTGAATCGAGTTCTCCGATTTCGTCAAGGAAGATGGTGCCTCCATCGGCAGCCTCGAATCGCCCCACCCTGTCTGCCACCGCATCGGTGAACGCCCCTCGCTTGTGGCCGAACATCTCGCTTTCGAAAAGAGATGAGGACAGCCCCCCGAGATTGACCTTGACAAAAGGTTTGCCGTTTCGGCGGCTGTTGCGGTGAAGGGCCTCGGCGATAAGTTCCTTGCCGGTGCCGCTCTCTCCGGTGACAAGCACCGGGGCGTTGGTGGGCGCAACCTTCGCCACCGTCTTCAACACAGCCTCAAGCCTCGGGTCAGACCCGATTATGAAGTCTCTGACAAGCCCTTCCGAAACCGGCGCCGGGCGCTGCATCTCCAACGCGACACCGATTCGTTCCAACAGGCGCCGGTTGTCCCACGGCTTGGTGATGAAATCGAAAGCCCCGGCCCGCATACCCTCGACGGCAAGCTCGATGGAGCCCCACGCGGTCATCAGTATCACCGGCAGGGATGGGTGGAAGAGCTTTATCTGCCTGAGAAGGGTCAACCCCTCCTCCCCCGAGGTGAAACGGGAGAAATTCATATCGAGAAGCACCAGGGAGGGGGCCTGCTTCCTGACCTGCTCCATCGCCTCGGCGGGAGAGGCCGCGAACCTCGTGGCGTAACCCGCCCTGCGCGTCAGCAACGCGAGGGATGAACGGATTGCGGCATCATCGTCAACTATCAGAATCATAACACAAAATTAACGTTTTCCCCTCTGACATACAACAGTTGCGTCATTTTCCTGAGATAACATGCCGGAAATCCGCCTCAAGCGGCATCCCTGCCTCGAAATCCCACAATGTCAGGCTGCGCAGCTGATAGTAATAATACCAGTAAAGGTAAAGCTCGTTGAGATACTTCAGCTTCGCCGAGTCTTTGTTTTCCTGGGAATTGTTGAGGTCAAGAGCCGACAGGCGCCCTATGATGAAAGTCTCGACCGAACTGTCATAGCGCTTGGTGGCAATCTCGTCAGCCCGCAACGCCATTCCCAGCTGCGACTGCTGATTGTTGAACCGCTCCACCAGCACGAAAAGATTCTGGCAGAAGTCAGACCTCTCTTTCCTCAGCGTGCTCTCGGTGAGCATCCGGCGGGAGCGGGCAGTCTCCACATTCCCTTTCCGTTTTCCCCAGTCGAGAATCGGGATAGACACCCCGACCTCTATGACCTGATTGTCACGCAGATTGCGGTAAGTGCCGCTCAGGTTGCTGTCGGTGCCGGTGAAACCGACCTGGGCGAAGAGATTGACCTGACGCAGCTCCCCCTTTGCCTTGGCCACCTCATAATCAGCCTCAAGCTGCCTGCGCCTTATGTTCAGCGCAAGCGGATTGTTGGCCAACGCAAGCTCAAGCGCGCGGTCATACTCGACAGCCGCGGCCCCGCCGTTGTCGGGAGTAACCGGAACAAGCTCCTCTGTTTCCGGCAGGTCGAGAAACGACCTCAACTGAAACATCGCGCTCTTCACCTCACTCTCACCCTCCATGTATTCCGACCGTGATGTTATGAGGTTCAGCTCAATCTGCAACAGGTCATTGCCGCTTATACGCCCCATCTCGCGCTGCACCTTGGCGGCATCATACATCTTCTCGGCATTGGCCACATTCTGGGCCGCGTTGGCCAATGTCTCACGGGCGGTCAGCAGTGTGAAGAAATACCGGATTGCGGTCAGGGCCACCTCCTCGGTGGCCATTATGTATGTGGCCTTCGCCTCGCGGTAACGCACCGGTTCTATCCGGCGGTCCCACTTGACATCATTGACCCCGAAAAGCGGCTGGTTCAACTTCAAGGCCACCGGCACCGACATATACAGGTTGCCCGTCTCACCCGACAGCTGCCGGATGAAATCAAGCGACGAGGTCAGCGACAAAGTGCCGCCGGTGAGCCACACCCTCTGCTCCACATTCAGGCTACCCTGCAGCTGCAGGTTGTCGTCACGCAGGAATGTGTAGGAACCATCGGAATTCTGCCACGGGTTGTAACGCTTGTTGTAAGAGGGGATGGTGCCCGAGAAAGTGACCTCCGGCAACAGCTTGGCGCGGTAAGTGCGGTATTCCCAATAGGCCGATCTCAGGGAGTTTGCCGCCACCTCGGCGTCGACGCTCCTCTCGCGGGCCAAAGCTATCGTTTCGGCGAGGGTGATGGGCCTCTCGCCATAAACTCCCGCAGTAGCGAGCAACCCCGCCAGAAACAACACGACAATCCGGGGCGACACATATGTAAGTTTTCTTGTCATAATCTCTTATTCCCTGCTTCTTATCGCGTCCACAATCTGAACACGGCTGACCGCCAACGCCGGAATCAGCGTCCCGACAATGACACAGACCGCTATCAGCCCGTAGACAATCAATGACACAAACATAAAATGCTCTCCAAAACTACCGATCCAGTTGTCGACTACATTCTGCTCAAGGTTCACATCATCACCGTAGGACAATCCGTTATGGAGGGCATATTGCCAGTAAACCAGAAAGCCGACGAGACACCCTACGGTCGACAGCAGCAGGTTTTCCGCCACCAGCATTCCTACAAGCGAACCGCGCGCGGCCCCGAAAGCCCTGCGGATACCCATTTCGGGGATACGTTTGCGGGTCTGCAGCCAGAATGTGCCGATTACACCGAGAATCAGATTTATCAGGAAAAATCCCGCAAGGACATATGACAGACGCAACTGACCTATAGCCCCATACAGTCCGGCAGTCCGTTCTATCAGTTCGTCATAAGTCCTGACTGTCCGAATATGATAGTTTCCGGCCTTCAGCTCCTTCCGCGCCCAGGTGGTGATTTCATCCTTGAGTTCCCTGATGTCCTTCCCCTCACGCGCCCTGGCAATGAGATAGAAACTGGTGCTTCCCCCCTCTTTGAGCCAAGCGTCATCACTTGTGCGGAAAATCTGTGTGTATGACCTGGAAACCGGCACATGGCGCACATCGCCGACCACACCGACCACTGTCGAGAACACAGTGTCGCCGGTGGCCTGGTTTATTCCCTCCATCAGACGTTTCCCCATCGGATTCTCTCCGGGCCAATACAGGTCAGCAAACGCTTTTGTGACAACCGCCTCCTGCCACATTGGCACATAACGGTCAGAAAGCTCCTCGACCGTCGGGGATTCCTCCACAGACTCTATGCCGTAGGTCTGGAAAAAGTCAGTACCCTTGAAATAGTAAAACTCGAACGACCTCTTTCTGATGGTATCTGCGGCAAGATTTCCCGTCCCCGGGCAAACCACTGTGCGTGTGCCTCCTCCAATCATCGAATTATTAAGGTTTATGGTCACAAAGCTGATATCGGGATGATTGCGCAGCTTCATCATCAGATTGCATATGTCGGCATATCTTCTTTCCGGAGTGACGGCTGTGGAATCATAAGATGGGGCTGTCTTTGGATATGAAACGACATCCACCACCAGCATATGGTCATTGTCATAACCGGTAGGCATATTCAGGTCTGACAGACCGACAGCCACCGGGTCGATGATGACCCAGGATATAATCGCAACCAACACCAGCTCGATGAAAATCCAGGCATTAGTGCGCCTGTGGTTCCAGATATTTTTTAGAATCGTCATAGTCGCGTTAATTTTGTTTATTCAATGTTTGATATGACAGGTTTGCGCAATGAGAACCATGCAGGAACCAAAGCCGAAAGTATGTTGAGAACCACACACAGCAGGAACGCCACGATAAAAATTGCCGGGGCATAGAGGATTTCGGGGGTGAGGTTGAAGGAAACCACTTCGTTGGAATTATTACTGTCAAGGAGTGTCAGCAACTGCCCGGAGGAAGATAGGACGCAGAGCCATACGATGACAAGCCCCAATACGCCTCCGGAAATTGTCAGAACCAAGTTTTCCCACAGCACCTGTTTCAGAAGCTGAAAACGGGTTCCACCAAACGAGCGACGTATCCCTATCTCGGATGAACGCATATCCATACGGCTCGAAATCAGACCGCTCAGGTTAAGGGCAGGAATCAGCAGCAACACCAACAGAATCAGCAGATTCTTTTTCACCACCGACCGGATAGGCACAAACTCCTCTTGGTATATACCTGAGTTGAACACATTCACAATATGGGAACGAGGCAAATCAAGGAAACCCACTTCATAATCCGGATTCGAGCTGTTGAATTTACGGGCTATCTCATCAACCTCCTCTTTCAAGGCTTTGCCGTCGTCGGAGACAAAAGTCACGGAAACCCCTCCCACAAACGGGCGCCACTCCTCGTCGTACTCCTCATCAGTCGTTAGCGGCAGAATCACCTGGGCGTATGAGTCCGGCAGAAGCTGACTGCCCTCCCTGAAAACCCCGCATACGCGGTATTCCTGATAGTTGAGGCTGAATGTGCGCCCGACGATGCCGGTATCTGTACCGAATATATCCATTGCCAGCCGGTCGGAGATTGCTCCGGTAAGCACACCTCCTTCGAATTCCTCCGCAGTGAATGGTCTGCCTTCCAGAAAGTCATATTCATACAGCTTGAAAAATTCCGGGTCTGTCAACTTCAAGTCGACCTCGATTTCCCGGTCATCTCCTGGCAGCTGGACATAATCATCCCATCCGGAGGTTTCCGCACTGACAATTGACGCGCTTTTCAACTTCCGCAAGTGATCCCTCACAAGAGGATAGCTGGGATTGCTGACATTCTTGCGGGGGCTCCCCTTCTCTCCATTCTCGATATACCTGAGATAATATGTCTTCATACGATTGAATTCAGGGTATATCGGCGCGACCTTGACATAGTAGATGAGGGCGAACAATGTAGTGGTGGCGATGGCCAAAGCTGTCCCGCAGATATATATCGCGGAAAACAGCTTGTTGGCCAGCATCATGCGCCACGCTTGTTTTACATAAAAAGATAGTCTCATAATTATGGCGGGGAGAGTTTTGTTTGGACGAATGGGAAAAGGGGGGAAGGAAATCACAATACCAGGTGGCCGTCGAAGAGATGGATGACACGGTCGGTGTCTCTGGCCTGGGCTTCGTTGTGGGTCACCATTATTATGGTCTTACCTTCCCGGTTGAGTCCGTGGAGAAGCTGCATCACCTCCTCGCTCATCTTTGAGTCGAGGTTGCCGGTAGGTTCGTCGGCCAGGATTATGGATGGATTCCCCACTATCGCACGGGCGATGGCCACACGCTGGGCCTGGCCGCCTGACAGCTGGGAGGGGAAATGGGTGGTGCGGTGTGAAAGCCCTACCTTTTCGAGGGCCTCGCGGGCAAGTTTCCGGCGGTCTCCGGCCCCCTTGCGGTAGGTCAGGGGCACCATCACGTTGTCAATCACGTTGAGCGTCGGTATCAGATGGAAGCTCTGGAAGACGAAGCCGAGATTCTCGTTGCGGAACCGGGCCATTTCTTTGTCGCGCAGCCCTACAAGCTGTTTCCCGAAAAGTTTTATCTCCCCTCCCGAGGGACGGTCGAGCAGCCCGATGATGTTGAGCAGGGTTGACTTGCCGCAGCCTGAGGGGCCCATTATCGAGAGGAATTCACCTTTGTTGACTTCAAGATTGATTCCTTCGAGAGCCTGGGTCTCGATGGTCTTGGTTGTGTAGACTTTGCTGATGTCTGTGAGTTTGATGACAGTTTCCATATGCTGAGATGTTTTGTTTTTATCGTTGTTGTCAAAAGTTTAGGTTTTTCACTCCTTACTGCGGAGGGTGTCGACTATGTCAACGCGGCTGACACTCGTCGCCGGAATCAATGTCCCGACAACCACGCAGAGTATTATCAGCAGGTAGACGATGGCAGAGACTATGGCGAAATGCTGGCCGAAATGTGTGATCCAGTTGTCTATGACATTCATCGCGCCGTTGTTGACATACCCCTCCTCAAGGCCGTTGCGCAGGGCATACTGCCAGTAAAGGAGGAAGCCGCATAGACAGGCGGCCGTGGCCAGCAGGAAGTTCTCCCCAACCATCATCCCTACGATGCCGCGCCGGGCAGCCCCGAACGCCCGGCGTATCCCCATCTCCGTGATGCGTTTCCGGGTCTGGAGCCAGAAGGTGCCGACGACGCCGAGTATCAGGTTGACGAGGAAGAATCCGGCAAGTATGTAGCGGAGTCTGATCTGATTGGGTATTCCAAGCGACCTGTCGGTGTCTTCAAGGAAATCATTGTAGGTGTCGATAGTGCGGAGATAGAAGTTGCCTGTGACAAGTTCCCGGCTCCCCCACTGGGAGAGTTCCTCGGCCTGCGCCTTGATGTTGGCGGGATTTTTCAGCCTTATGACAGCATTGAACGTGCGCTGGGGCTCATCGTCAAAAATGCCGTCGGCGCTGTAAAACATAGCGCAGTATGAGCGATAAGGCAGCTGGTGGCGGATTCCTTCGACCACACCGACCACGGTCTTATACTTCTCCTCTCCATCCTGCCTGGAGTTGTAGACGAATTTCTTACCGACCGCGTTCTCCCCGGGCCAGTACAGCTCACCCATCTCGCGGGTGATGATGACCTTATCAGGCCCCTTAGCCTCCATATCAGACAGCTCCTCGGCCGAGGGTGAGCCTTCGGCGGATTTGATTCCGAGGGTCTGGAAGAAGTCTGTCCCACGGTGGTAATAAAAGACATTCGTCATATTGACAACCGTGTCTACCGCATCATTGCCACTTCTCGGACAATCGAAGGAGACCGACATATTTCCCGGCAGCCCGAATCCTTTGTCTATTGTGACAGCTTCCACCAGGGGATGGTTACGGAGCTTCATCAAGACGGTCTCGACATCGGCGGCATTCACCGACAGGGTGTCACGCGCGCCATCATACCCGGGTGCTTCCGGGTCGAGATGGGCGATGCCGGCTATCAGGAGGCGGTCGTTGTCATATCCGGTGGGGAGCATCGAGTCTGACACGGCCACCGCCACCGGGTCGGTGATTATCCAGGTCACGATGGATATTATGACCAGTTCGATGAATATCCAGACGTTGGCACGTCTGTTGTTCCATAGGTTCTTAATTCTTGACATTGCGGGGAAGGGTTTATTTGAGACAGTTGGTGATCTGTTTGCGGATTGAGAACCACGCGGGGATGAGGGCTGAGAAAAGGTTGAGAATCACACACAGCAGGAAGGCTGTGGCGAACACCGCCGGGGCGAAAAGTATGCCTGAGGTCAGAGCCGAGGATGTGGCAACCGAGTCGACCTCCTCATTCATTATAGTCAGCAGCGAGCCGGAGGTGGCCCAAAGGCTGAACCAGACAATCAAAAGGCCCACGAAACCTCCCGCGAGGGTGAGGAACAGGTTTTCCCACAACACCTGGCCGAGGAGCCTCGGTCTGGTAGCCCCGAAGGAACGCCTGACTCCAAGTTCGGAGGAACGCATGTCCATACGGCTTGAGATAAGGCCGCTCAGGTTGAGCGCGGGTACGAGCAGCAAGACAAGCAACACAAGCAGGTTCTGGCGCAGGATGCTCTTCCAGGTCACTGTGTCTTCTACCCTGTCGGGGTTTATCGCCCAGGCCAGGTGAGGTTTCGGGAAATCGAAGAAGTCGACCTCCTCATCGGTCTGCGAGCTGTTGTATTTACGGGCGATTTCGTGTATCTCCTCACTCAGGGCGTCTCCGTCTGAGGCGGTAATCGTCACCACCATCGATCCGATGAATGTGGCGCGGTCATTGTTGTAGTTTCGGTCGGTGGTGTATGGCATGATTACTTCGGCGTATGAATCGGAAAGCAGCGAGCTCCCTGACTCGATTACCCCGACGATACGGAAATCACGGAAATTGATTTTCAGGGTCTTCCCCACTACTCCGGTCTCGCTCCCGAACATCCTGAGGGCGGTCTCTCCGGTGATAACGGCCACAGGTGTCCCGGCCGCCAGGTCATCTTCGGAGAATGGGCCTCCTTCGATGAAATGATAGGGGTAAATCTCAAAATACGCCGGGTCGGTCTTGCGGGTGGAAATCTTGATGTCCTGGAGGGTCTCGGGATGCTGGGCGTAAATCTGCGGCATCCACTCGTCGTAAGTGGCAGACACATGTTCGGCACTTTTCAGTTTGTAGAGATGGTCTCTGACAAGGTCATAGCCCAGGCAGCTCTGCATCATGTGTCCGGTGCTGCGGATGGAGTTCTGCACACTGCGGAAATAATATGTCTCCATGCGGTTGGTCTCGGGATATATCGGCGCGATCTTGACATAATATATCACAGCGAAGAGGGTGGTCGTGGCTATCGCCAGGGCTGTCCCGCTTATGTATATCGCCGAGAAAAGCTTGTTGGCGAGCATCAGCCGCCAGGCTTGTCTGATGTGGGTAGTGATTGACATTTCTGTGGTTATTGATTGGTTTTCGGTTATTTACGCAGGTTGATACGGCGGGAGTTGCCGAATGAGGCGGTCGAGGAGGCCACAACCTCATCGCCGGGTTGCATTCCGCTTACGACCTCTATGTAGTCGTAACCGGCGCTGCCGAGCTTCACACTGCGGCGTTCGAGGTAAGAGGCCCCCTTTGGCCTTACATACAGGGTGTAATTGTTCGGGCCGGTGTAAAACGACAGGTTCGGAATCCTGACCACCCCCTCTTTCACACCGTTGGAAATCTTTATGTCGGTCTTCACTCCGGGGCGCAACGATGGCAGGCTGTCATTGTCAAGGGTCACTTTGACCTCGATCATCCCGTTGACGGCCGTCGGGGCGACAGAGCTGACAAATCCTTCGGTATGGTTGCGGCCGAAAGAGATGTGGGTGCGGCTGCCTGCCCTAACCTCCTGGGCGGTGCTCTCGGTGATTGTCGCGTCAATCCGGTAATGTCCCAGGTCGGCGATGACGGCCACCTGCTGTCCCTGGCTGACGGTAGTGCCGAGGCGGTCTGAGATAGACGTCACCGTGGCGCGGCGCGGCGACCTGATTTCGGCGTCGGCCAGTATCCGGCTTGTCTGGGCGAGGTTGTTCTCTTTTATTGAAATCTCCAGCAGTTTGGCGTCACCCTCGGCCCTGAGCATCCGTTGTTCGTTGGCAAGCTGTTCGCGCAGCTGCTCAAGCTCGAGACGCTGGGTGCGCAAGGCGAACTCCGCCTCACGGACACGGTCGGTCGTTCCGCTTCCGATACTGTCGAGGTAACGCTCGTTGGCAAGCTCCACCTCCTGGCGGCGCAGCTTCATGTCGGCCACCTTTATCTGCATCTTCAGGTCTGAGAGGCGCGTCATATGCGAGGCCTGAAGTCTCTGGTATTCAAGACGCATCATCGCGAGCTCGTCGCGTTCGGCAGCCTCGCGGGTGGAGGCCTCCCCGAGATCGAGTTTCAGCAACGGGGTACCGGCATCCACGATGTCGCCGCTATGGTGATACACCTCAAGGATGCGCGAGTTCACAGGCGACACTATCACCTCCTCGAAAGCTGCCACAATCGTGCCGTTTCCATTCACGGCGGCATCGATGTCTCCCCGGTCAGCAGCAGAAAGCCTGATGTCGGCGAGGTTGACGCTCTCCTCTGTCAGCGAGCCTATACCTATCACCGCCCCCGCCGCCAGCGCGACAGCCGCTCCCCCAAGGAGCCACCGCCGGCGCCGGCGCTGCTTCAGCTTCTGTTTCGGAATTTCTCTATCCATTTATGTTAATCTTTAGTGTATGATGGTCTGTTTTGTGATGACGCCATACGTTATCTGTCATAATGCCAGATATCGTTTGTCTGCTTTGTCGGCCCTGGTGATACGGAGGTTGCCCTGCTCCCCATTGCTGACACATATCTGGCTGTCCCAGCTTCCACGGGTGAACTTGAACTCAGCCGGCAGGGTCAGACTCAGGTCAATCACTTTGGTAGAACCGTCTATGGTTTGCATCTTTATCCCTTGCGGGTTCCAGTTGGCAAGGGCCTCCTGGTTGCCAGTTATATATATGTCACCATTCATATCGCTGCCTGAAAGCTCAATATGCACAGCCACCGGCTCCGAGCCGGAGTGAGAAGTTTCCGAACTACGGAATTTTGCATATTCAGCCAATGTTTGCGTCAACGCGGGCAGCACAGACTGGCTATGGTCATATTCCGGGAACTCGGAGACTCGGACGACCACTCCGGCAGGAAACTTCAAGGAGTCAGTGAAGGCCTTGACTTTCCGCCACGCGTTGCCCCATTGCTCCCCCCACATATTGGCCGCGTCGCCGACCTCGTCGGCCATTGTGAGGCAGATGAAACGGGAATCACCGTTTTTTGAGAAATCATAACTCAAAAATTCGTCGGCAAACCGATCGTTGTCCCAGGAAAAGTTTGGAGACATCGCTATGCAGTCGTCAAACATTTCGTCACTCACCATTGCATCGATGATGAACGAGGCTCCCAGAGAATGCCCCACGGCAAGTGTGCGCCCTGTCGTGCGGTAATTGGAGTCAATCCAAGGCATCAACTCCCCACTGATGAATCTCTTGAATTCTGAGGAATTACCATAATAAATGTAATCCGAAGGAAGTTCCATTGACTGTGGCACAGGAAGGAAATCATTGTTGCGGTTGTAATCCTCCTCCTGAGGAGACGCAATGCCGACCACAATATAGTTTCTCAGGTCATCGATTCCATATTGGGCAAAATAATGCATCAGGGATGTCACAAGGTCGAAACGTTCTCTCCACTGGCTGTCAAACACATAAATGACATCATAATCGGTCTGGGTCATCTCGTCATATTGCACGGGAGTGTAGATGAGAATATTGCGCGGATACCTTACCATATCCGATGTGAATTCTTTCTCAATTACACGGGCTGTCGGCTGGGCAAGCGAAGCCATGCACCCTGAAATAAGGCAGATGATGAATGGAACTATTTTTTTCATATTTATTGATTGTTTTGTTTAATCCGGACAATGCCCGGGCTGCATAATATGTTTCAAACACCGTGCCAAAACACTCAATACACTATTAATCACAGAGTTACCACTCAGGCAACGTGTACGAAATCGGACATCATATGGTTTTTCCGTACATTCCGTACATCCGACAGGCAAGCTGAATGACAAAAATTTGCATATTCCGTTGATAATTCGTAACTTTGCAGTCCGATTGCTATCCAAATCTCGTTTTGGCCATAGTTGCAGCCCTCCTTTGGCCGGGAAGACTGCGGCGAAAGGTCACGTTAAACATTTATTAATCAAACTTTAAGAAGTGGATACTTTAAGTTACAAGACCCTTACCCCCAATGCCGAGAGCATCCAGAAGGAATGGATCATCGTCGACGCTACCGACCAGGTCCTCGGCCGACTCTGCTCTAAGGTGGCAAAGATCCTCCGCGGCAAAAACAAGCCCAGCTACTCCCCCAATGTGGCCTGCGGCGACAATGTGATCATCATCAACGCCGACAAAGTCGTCCTGACCGGCAACAAGATGACCGAAAAGATTTACTACCACTACACCGGATATCCCGGCGGTCAGCGCATGGAGACCCCCGAGGTTCTGATGAAGAAATCTTTCAACAAGCACCTCAAACCGGGTATGCACCCCCTCTACCTCCGCGTAGTGAAGGGTATGCTCCCCAAGAACCGTCTCGGACGTCAGCTTCTCAAGAACCTCCACGTCTACAACGGCCCCAACCATCCCCACGAGGCTCAGAACCCCAAGGTGATTGACATCAACACTATCAAGTAACATTTGCCAACCTAAACAGAACCCGAAACCTCTATGGAATCAGTTAATGCAGTAGGCCGCCGTAAGGCCGCCATCGCCCGCGTTATTGTCAAGGAAGGCAACGGCGCAATCACCATCAATTGCAACCACGACCGTCGTCCCCTCGACAAGTACTTCCCCTCCTCCATCCTCCAGTACATCGTTCTTCAGCCCCTGAAGACCCTCGACTGCGTTGAGAAGTATGACATCGCCGTGAACATCGACGGCGGCGGCTACAAAGGCCAGGCCGAGGCCCTCCGTCTCGCCATCGCCCGCGCCCTCGTGAAAATCAACCCCGAGGACAAGCCCGCCCTCCGCGCTGAAGGCTTCATGACCCGCGACCCGCGCGTCGTTGAACGTAAGAAGCCCGGTCAGCCCAAGGCCCGCAAGCGCTTCCAGTTCTCCAAGCGTTAATATCATCCTCATCTTTCTCTCCTCCTCCCCCTCCAAGTTTAGCATCTAAATCCCGCGGATGGACCACACGTTCCCTACCCCGGGGTTGTAATCCAAAAGAACGTAAACACTACTTTACAAAAAAATGGCTACACCCAATTTTGACCAGCTCCTCGAAGCAGGTTGCCACTTCGGCCACCTCAAACGCAAATGGAACCCCGCGATGGCTCCTTACATCTTCATGGAGCGCAATGGTATCCACATTCTTGACCTCTACAAGACTGCTGCCAAGCTCGACGAAGCTGCCGCAGCTCTCAAATCGATAGCAAAACAGGGCAAGAAGGTTCTCTTCGTTGCCACCAAGAAACAGGCCAAACAAGTTACCGCAGACAAAGCACAGAGCATCGGCATGCCCTACGTGATCGAGCGCTGGCCCGGCGGTATGCTTACCAACTTCCCCACCATCCGCAAGGCCGTAAAGAAAATGGCCAACATCGACAAGATGACCAAGGATGGCACATTCGACAACCTCTCAAAGCGCGAGAAACTCCAGATTTCCCGTCAGCGCGCCAAGCTCGAGAAGACCCTCGGCTCCATCGCCGACCTCAACCGTCTTCCCTCAGCCCTGTTCGTGGTTGACGTGCTGAAAGAGCGCATCGCCGTCGCAGAGGCAAACCGTCTCGGTATCCCCGTGTTCGCCATGGTCGACACCAACTCAAACCCCAACGACGTTGACTTCGTAATCCCCGCCAACGACGACGCATCCAAGTCAATCGAGCTCATCCTCGACACCGTTTGCGCCGCTATGGCCGAAGGTCTCGAAGAGCGAAAGGCTGAGAAGGTTGACACCCAGGCTGCCGGCGAGGGCGAAGCTCCCCGCCGCGAGCGCCGTCGTGCCGTTCGCCGCAACGAAGGCGACGCCGAGGCTCCCGTAGCCGAGACCGAAACCGCTGAGGCTCCCGCCGAAGAGGCCGCCGAATAATCGGAAACACCCCCATTGAAACGGACTCAACGGGGGCATTGCGCCTCCGTTGAGTTCTACATTAAAAAAGAAATCAATAACAAGCTAAAAACACTCCAAGATATGGCAGTAACAATGGCAGAAATCACCAAGCTGCGCCACCTCACATCGGCCGGCCTGATGGACTGCAAGAAAGCTCTCGCCGAAACCGACGGCGACATCGAAGCCGCTGTTGAGATCCTCCGCAAGAAAGGCCAGGCAGTAGCCGCCAAGCGCGAAGACCGCGTGGCTGCTGAAGGTTGCGTTCTCGCCAAGAACGAAGGCAACTTCGCCGCTATCGTCGCCCTCCAGTGCGAGACCGACTTCGTGGCCAAGAACGCCGGCTTCGTGGAACTCACCCAGAAGCTCCTCGACCTGGCTGTAGCCAACAAATGCAAGAGCCTCGACGAACTCAAGGCTGTCACCGTTGACGGCCGCACCGTTGCCGACCTCGTCGTAGAGGAAGGCGGCAAGACCGGTGAGAAGACCGAACTCGGCGCATACGAGTACGTTGAAGCCCCCTCGACCACCTCATACAACCACCTCGGCAACAAGCTCGCCACCATCGTGGGCTTCAACCTCGAAGGCGTAGACTTCCAGGTAGGCCGCGACGTGGCAATGCAGGTAGCCTCCATGAACCCCGTAGCCGTAGACCGCCAGAGCGTGCCCCAGGCAACCGTCGAGGCCGAATACAACGTGGCCGTGGAGAAAACCAAAGAAGAGCAGGTCAAGAAGGCAGTTGAAGCCGCCCTCAAGAAAAACGGCATCAACCCCAACCTCGTTGACTCCGAAGACCACATCAACTCCAACATCGCCAAGGGATGGCTCACCGAAGAGGAAGCCGCCAAGGCCCGCGTCATCGCAAAAGAGACCGCAGAAGCCAAAGCAGCCAACCTTCCCGAGCAGATGATCAAGAACATCGCCGAAGGCCGTGTAAACAAATTCTACAAGGAAAACTGCCTTATGGAGCAGGAGTTCATCAAAGACGGCTCCCTGACCATCGGCAAATACCTCGAGCAGGCTCAGAACGGCCTCCTCGTTGCCTCCTTCAAGCGCGTCAACCTCAACGAGGACTAATCCTCGCTCAACATAACAAAGAGACAGCCTCTTGCTTACAGGAGTCTGTCTCTTTGTTATATCAGAAATATTTCTCCACACAAGAATGACAGAGACATCCTCCTCCAGAAGAATAGATTGGATTGATTACGCACGAGTAATCTCAATCATTCTAATCATCATCGCACATTCACACTATCTGTCTATTCGTACCACTTTCGGAGGTATTCCTGCCCAGCAAAGCGATGTTTTGTTTTCTGCAATCGGCTCCTCCCCTTATTTCCATTACGCCAATAAAATCATCTATGAAATCCTGTCTACATTCCGCTTGCCATTATTGTTTCTGATAAGCGGCATCGTATATTCACAATCCCGTAAGAAACGAACTATTGCAGAACTGACAAGAATTAAGTTTAGACGTCTGATAATCCCATTTATATTCAGCACATTATTCCTTTCAGTGCCGATAAAATATCTCTGCGGTTACTTCGATAAAAGCCAAAACCTTATATATGACATAGTATGCGGGCACATATTACTAATGAGCAATTCACATTTATGGTTCCTTGTCACATTATTTGTGATATTCATAATATATCACATCATTGACCTTATACTTAAACGTATTGCAATAAACGCATCAATTAATCAATCAATCATAATATTGCTTGGAGCATTCATGCTTTTCTTCTCAGGAAGAATGCCCGAACTATTGGCGATAGACCAGCTATTTAATTATTTTCATTAGTGTCCACTAAAAAATCATAAGAGTTCTTTGAAATTATTGAAATTCAAT
>CAMWVQ010000002.1 GCA_947177635.1 uncultured Porphyromonadaceae bacterium
TTGCCGAGAAGATGAATCTTCCGCTCGGCACCGTAAAGAGCCGCATATTCTTCGCGCGCCAGCGTCTCCAGAAGATGCTCAAAGATTACAGGTAACCTCCCGGGTTGCCTGATGACCGAAATCAACGTAATTTACTTTGCTAAATACAGCAACTCATAAAAGATAGTGATATAGACATCTTGTTTGGGGAGGACGACGCGATGTCGATTCTCCCCATTTTTGTGCCTTTTTTGAAGTGATTTTGCGTGATATTACAAATTTATCATTATATTTGCGGTGTTAATCCGCGAACTTTTTTGCGGCATCATAATCCGTAATCTTCCCATGGAAAAACGAATCATTGAATGTGTCCCGAATTTCAGCGAGGGACGTGACCAGCAGGTCATCAACGCAATCACTTCTGCGATTACCCTTGACGGCAATGCCGAGAATGTGAAACTCCTCGATGTTGATCCCGGAGAGGCCACAAACCGCACTGTCGTTACTTTCGTCGGAGAACCTGAAGCAGTTGTCGAAGCAGCTTTTCGTGGAATTGCCAAGGCCGCCGAACTGATAGATATGTCAAAGCACCACGGGGCACATCCCCGTATGGGCGCCACTGATGTTTGTCCTCTTGTCCCCGTCTCCGGGGTCTCCCTTGAGGAATGCGCTGAAATGTCGCGCAAACTCGGCAAGCGTGTGGCCGAGGAACTCGGCATTCCGGTATACGCCTATGAAGCCGCCGCCTTGAAACCTGAGCGCAAGAACCTTGCGGTATGCCGCAAAGGGGAATATGAGGGGCTTGCCTCCCGCCTCGGAACCGAGGATGGCGCTGATTTCGGTGACCGTCCGATGGATGATGCCGCAGCCCGCACCGGCGCGACAGCTATAGGCGCACGTGACTTCCTTATTGCCGTCAATTTCAATCTGAATACCACCTCGACCCGCAGGGCCAACGCTATTGCTTTCGATGTCAGAGAGAAAGGGCGTCCGATGCGGGAAGGTGGGAAGCTGACAGGCAAGCCGATGAAGGATGCAGACGGGAATCCGCTGATGATTCCCGGCACATTGAAGGGCACCAAGGCAATCGGATGGTTTATCGATGAGTATGGCATAGCCCAGGTGTCGATGAATATCACGGATTCAACCCAGACTTCGCTCCACAAGGCATTCGACGAGGTGTCACGAGCCGCCCTTGAAAGGGGGGTGAGAGTTACCGGCACCGAGATAGTCGGCCTTGTCCCCAAAAAGGCCATAATTGAGGCTGGAAAGCATTACCTGCGCCTCCAGCAACGTTCCCTCGGAATCCCTGAAAAGGAAATCATAAAGATTGCTGTCAAATCGATGGGGCTTGACGAACTCAAGCCGTTCATCCCTTCCGAGAAAATCGTGGAGGATATGGTGGCTTCCGGTGAGACTGCGGGGAAAAAGCTCGTGGATATGACATGTGCCGACTTCGCAGACGAGACCGCTTCCGAGTCTCCTGCTCCTGGAGGAGGTTCCATATCCGCCTATATGGGCGCGCTGGGCGCGGCGTTGGGCACGATGGTAGCCAACTTGTCTGCCCATAAGCCCGGATGGGATGACCAGTGGGAGATGTTCTCTGACCACGCCGAAAAGGGCCGTGATATACAGCTCCGTCTTATGCGCCTTGTCGATGAGGACACCGAGGCGTTTAACCGCATTATGGCGGTATTCTCCATGCCCAAAGCAACTTCCGAGGAGAAGGAGGC
Source organism: uncultured Porphyromonadaceae bacterium (assembly GCA_947177635.1). GTDB lineage: Bacteria > Bacteroidota > Bacteroidia > Bacteroidales > Muribaculaceae > UBA7173. The sequence continues at coordinate 1,713 of CAMWVQ010000002.1, forward strand.
GCGGGCTGCCGCCCTTGAAGCAGCCACGATACATGCTGCCGAGATTCCCTTGCAGACAATGAAGACCGCATTCGAGGCTTTTGACCTTCTCGAGGCGATGGCCCGGGAGGGAAATCCCAATTCGGTGAGTGATGTCGGTGTCGGCGCCCTGGCCGTGAGGTCTGCAATCCTTGGTGCGCAGCTCAATGTGAAAATCAACGCCGCCGGAATCAAGGACAGGACTGTCGCCCAGCAGCTGATTGATGATGCCGAGGAAATTGCCGCATATGCCTCGTCAAGAGAGCAAGGTATCCTCAACATAGTCAACGCGGTGATTGAATAAATGACCATTAACACAAGACTGATGACCCCAGAAGATTTCAAAAAAGATATCATGGGAGGGATTCCTTCCCCACTCCCCTCCCCCCGTCCTTATGACCCGGATGTCAACCACGCCCCGCGCCGCAAGGATATACTGACTCCTGCCGAGAAGGAGCTGGCTTTGCGTAACGCGTTGCGGTATTTCCCGCCTGAGACCCATGCCGAACTGGCTCCCGAGTTCGCCCGCGAGCTGGCTGACTACGGTCGTATCTATATGTATCGTCTGCGTCCGCATTATGAGATGAAGGCGAGGCATATCGACGAATACCCGGCCCGTTCGCGACAGGCTGCCGCTATCATGATGATGATTCAGAACAATCTCGATCCTGCGGTGGCCCAGCATCCCCACGAACTGATTACCTATGGAGGAAACGGTGCCGTATTCCAGAACTGGGCCCAATACCGCCTGGTTATGAAATATCTCAGCGAAATGACCGACGAGCAGACTTTGGTCATGTATTCAGGTCATCCCCTGGGCCTGTTCCCCTCCCATCCCGGTGCGCCGAGGGTTGTCGTGACCAACGGAATGGTGATACCCAACTACTCCAAGCCTGATGACTGGGAACGCTTCAATGCTCTCGGTGTCTCGCAGTATGGCCAGATGACCGCAGGCTCGTATATGTATATCGGGCCGCAGGGAATTGTTCACGGCACCACCATCACGGTGCTGAATGCTGGCCGCGCGCATCTTCCCGAAGGTGAGGAATCCCTCAAAGGGATGCTGTTTGTCACTGCCGGTCTCGGAGGCATGTCTGGTGCCCAGCCGAAAGCGGGCAACATATCAGGCGTGGTCAGTGTCACAGCTGAAATCAATCCCGCAGCAGTTGAGAAACGCCACAACCAAGGATGGGTTGACGAAGTCCACACCTCCCTTGATGAACTCATAGATAGAATCCGCAGGGCCGTAGAAGCCAAGGAGGTGGTATCGCTGGCCTATCAGGGAAATGTGGTTGATCTTTGGGAACGTCTCGCCGATGAGGAGATTACAGTCAACCTCGGCTCCGACCAGACATCATTACATAATCCCTGGGCCGGCGGATATTATCCGGTGGGCTACAGCTATGAGGAATCCCGCAGGATGATGGCCGAAGAGCCTGAAAAATTCCGTGCGGCGGTCGAAGAATCGCTGCGTCGTCAGGTTGCAGCCATAAACAAGCTTGCCGACAAGGGGATGTATTTCTTTGATTATGGAAATGCTTTCCTGCTGGAATCGTCACGTGCAGGTGCTGATGTCGTTAAGGCTGACGGCTCGTTCCGCTATCCGTCTTATGTTCAGGACATAATGGGGCCGAAATTCTTCGATTACGGTTTCGGGCCGTTCAGGTGGGTATGCACCTCTTGTGATGCTGCCGACCTGGCAAAAACCGACGAGATTGCAGCGAGAGTCCTTGAAGAGATGCTCGCGGAGGCTCCTGGGGACATCAGAGGCCAGCTTGCCGACAATCTCCATTGGATTAAGGAAGCCGCCGCCAACCATCTTGTGGTAGGTTCGCAGGCACGAATACTCTATGCAGACTCCGAAGGTCGCACTCGTATCGCGTTGGCGTTCAACGAAGCTATCCGGAATGGGGAAATCTCAGCTCCGATAGTCCTGGGCCGTGACCATCACGATGTGTCCGGCACGGATTCCCCCTACCGTGAGACGTCAAATATCACAGACGGCTCACAGTTCACTGCCGATATGGCCGTTCAGAATGTCATCGGTGACTCATTCCGCGGAGCCACATGGGTGTCGCTTCACAACGGCGGCGGTGTTGGTTGGGGTGAAGTAATCAACGGCGGATTCGGAATGGTGATAGATGGCTCTGAAGAGGCTGACCGCCGCATACGCGGTATGCTCCTCTGGGATGTCAACAATGGTATCGCCCGCCGTTCCTGGGGACGTAACCAGGGAGCGATGGATGCTATCCGCCGCGAGATGAACCGCACTCCGGGCCTGCAGGTGACCATCCCCAACATCGCCGATGATAATCTCATCGCCTCCGCCCTTTCAAATCTTTCCTGACAAAAACAAATCACAGATATGGACCATCATCATTCCAACTGTCATTATATCTCATCTGAATTGCTGACAATCGAGCGTGTCGGTGAAATCCTTGACAAGAAAATGAAGCTCGCTCTCAGCGAGGAAGCTAAAAAGCGTATATCCCATTGCCGGGAGTTCCTTGACAAGAAGATGGAGACCGCTGCTGATCCGATTTATGGCATAACCACCGGATTCGGTTCGCTCTGTAACATCTCGATTGACAGCCACCAGTTGTCGGAATTGCAGAAAAACCTCGTGATGAGCCATTCATGCGGAATCGGCGAAGAGGTTTGCGACGATGTTGTCAGACTCATGCTGCTGCTTAAGGCTCAGTCATTGAGCTATGGCAACTCCGGTGTGCAGCTCGCGACCGTAAACCGTCTGCTGGATTTTTACAATGAAGACATCCTCCCTGTGGTTTATACCCAAGGTTCGCTTGGGGCTTCGGGCGACCTCGCTCCGCTTGCCCATCTGTCACTCCCGCTGCTCGGGCTCGGACAGGTGAAGTACAAGGGGGAGAAACGCGACTCGGCGGAAGTGCTTGCCATCATGGGGTGGGAGCCTATGACACTGCAGTCAAAAGAGGGCCTCGCCTTGCTCAACGGCACACAGTTCATGAGTGCCCACGGCGTTTATGCGCTCCTTAAAAGCGCGCGTCTTTTACGGCTCGCCGACAAAATCGGGGCGATGTCTCTCGAAGCTTTCGACGGACGTCCGGAGCCGTTTGGCAAGGAGGTCAATGAGGTCAGGAACCATGCCGGACAGATTCAGACCGCGGCTCAGTTTCGCGAACTGCTGAAAGACAGCCGTCTCGCATCCCGTAAAAAAGCCCATGTGCAGGATCCCTACTCCTTCAGGTGTATTCCCCAGGTGCATGGGGCGGCGAAAGACACTTTCCGTTTCGTATGGGACAGATTGCAGGAGGAAATCAACGCGCCGACAGACAATCCCACCATATTCCCCGATGAAGACCTGATTGTGTCCGCAGGAAATTTCCATGGCGAGCCGATAGCGTTGCCGATGGATTTCCTGGCAGTAGCAATGGCGGAAATCTCGAATATCTCCGAACGCCGCATCTACAAGCTGATTTCCGGCGTAAGAGGTTTGCCCTCGTTCCTCGTTGCCAAACCGGGCCTTAACAGCGGGTTTATGATTCCCCAGTACTCGGCCGCTTCGATTGTCAGCCAGTCGAAAGGACTGTGCTGGCCCAACAGTGTGGATTCCATCCCCTCGTCTCAAGGGCAGGAAGACCATGTGTCCATGGGTGCCAACTCCGCGACGAAACTTCTCAGGGTGGTTGACAATACCGAGCGTGTGCTTGCGATTGAATTGCTCAATGCGGCTCAGGCACTCGACTTCCGTGGAGTCGCCGATGCCTCTCCCGTTCTGGCTGAGTGGCACAAGGAATACCGTCAGGTGGTGCCATTCATCGAGAATGACTGTGTGATGCACCCCTGGATTGAAGCCTCCGTTGATTTTCTTCGCCGTAGCTGATTATGAAGTCTTCCAACCGGTTGCTTATAAAGAATATCGGGATGCTCGTGGGCGCGTATGAATGCGCCCCGGGCGTTCTGCGAGGCCTGGCGATGAACAGTGTGCCAATGCTGGCAGACGCGTGGGTCGCTGTTGAAGGAGATCGGATAGAGGGTTTCGGCCCGATGTCTGACGCTCCGTCTGAAGATGGATTCCACCAGGTTGTGGACGCCTGCCATGGATGGTTGTTCCCCTGTTTTTGTGACTCGCATACCCATCTGGTTTATGCCGGAAGCCGAGAGGGGGAATTCCGCGACAAAATCGCCGGAATGTCATATGAGGAGATTGCCCGTCGTGGAGGCGGAATACTGAATTCCTCTGATTTGCTGAATGAGACATCAGAGGATGAATTGTTTGAGGCCGCTTCACGACGGTTGAGGCAATGCGCCGCCGGAGGTACCGGAGCCATAGAAATCAAGAGCGGTTACGGACTGACTGTCGACGGCGAACTGAAAATGCTTCGTGTCATCAAGCGTCTACGCGAAGTATTCCAAATGCTTGAGATTCGTGCCACATTCCTTGGTGCCCATGCTGTCGGACGTGCTTATTCAGGTCGCCAGGGAGAATATGTGGATATGCTAATTGACGAGCTCCTTCCGAAGGTCGCAGCCGAGCATCTTGCTGATTATGTGGATGTGTTCTGCGATGAAGGTTTCTTTACTGTTGAGGAGACAGCCCGCATTCTTGGAGCTGCATCAAGATTTGGAATACGGGGTAAAATCCATGCCAACGAGCTCGCCGTGTCCGGCGGGGTGCAGGTCGGGGTGGAATATGGCGCCCTTTCGGTAGATCATCTCGAACGGATAACGGATGAGGAGATAGTTGCGCTTGCCGGTTCCTCAACGATGCCGACTATGTTGCCCGGAGCGTCATTCTTCCTTGGCATACCCTACGGCAAAGGGCGCCAGGTGATTGATGCCGGTTTGCCTCTGGCTTTGGCCTCCGATTATAATCCGGGCAGTTCCCCCTCCGGCTCTATGCGTTTTGTGGCCTCACTCGGATGTATAAAGATGAAACTCACTCCGGAGGAGTCTCTCAATGCGGTTACCGTTAATGGGGCTGCCGCGCTCGGAGTGTCTGATATGGGTGCGATTTTCCCCGGAGCGTATGCGTCTGTGTTTATCACCACTCCCCTTCCGTCTTTGGCCTATCTGCAATATGCCTATACCGAGCCACTGATTACCAGGGTAATACTTAAAGGCCAATCTTTGCCGGCCTGATAAGACTATAGCTTGATTACAGTGAGGCCAGCCGATTGAATACCGGCTGGCCTCGCTGTGTATCGTGTCTGTCGTCAGGAATTGTAGATATAGTCAATCAACAGGTCAAGGTCAGATTCCTGGCGGGCCTTTACGATGTCGAAACGTTTTTCTCCCAATGCCGACAGCTCTTTGTGGTATTCGGGATTAAGAACCCTTATGATTCTCATCTGCATCTCCTCTATGTCATATGGATTGAAATACAATGCCCCGTCTCCACAGATTTCGGCAACGGATGTCACCGGGGAAGCGAGAACCGGTACTCCGAACCTCATCGCTTCAAGCGGCGGGTAGCCGAAGCCCTCGTTGAGGGTCGGATAAATGAAGCAGAACGCGTCGCGGTACAACGCCGCCAGCTGGTCGTCATCGACATATCCCGGGAACTCGAACTTGTCGGGGTTCCTGAGCTTGTAACGGAAGACGGATGAGTCTCTCACTCCGGTTACAACAGTCTTTGTGTCGGCTATGATTCCATCTGAATAAAGACGGTCAAGAGCGATTATTGCTCTGAGGTTGTTCTTTTCCCAACGGTTGCCGCTGACAAGCAGGAAATATTTGTCGTCACGGATGGCAGGTGCCGGCTCGACATTGGCTGTGCAAGGGCTGTAAAAGACGTTGATGTCGTTCTTGCGTTGGCGCGGGAAAAACAGCTGTATGGATGATTTGGACTGTTCGGAGACGGTCACATATCTGACCGCGTCGTTTTCAAAATATTGCTGCACACCATTCCATTTCCTACGTTTCCATTTCTTTGGGAACAGAGTGAACAGCAGCTGTTTTACCGTTCCTCTTAGATTGGTTTTGTATCGGAATGCAAATTTGTCGGCCGGGAGCTCAAGATCGCGCAGACCGTGAATGGTGCTTACTATGCGGCAACCGGAGAGGCGAGCAAGTTCGGGTAACTGCAGAGGGGTGTAGAAGACTTGCGCGCCGGTTTTGTCGACAAAGTGCTGCATCGGTTTTCCGGAAGCGAGGTCGTGCAAAGTTATGCCTTTGTCACGGCATAGCTTCTCAAGTTCGGGATTGAACCATTTCGATGAGTCGTAGACGGCTTCGACAGGCAGATTACGTTCAACGATACGTTTGAACACGATTTCTCCATAGATGCCGCCCCCATGACGTTTGACAGTGGCTGTCGGTTGGGTGCGCTCGAGATTGAACAGCAGTTTTGCCATATGCCGGTTGAATGATATGATTGTGGCTGTCCGGATTAATCCGGACAGCCACAATAAGTGAATCAATAATTACGGGCGAAGATTACGCGCTGGGCAGAGGGTTTGCCGGTCACCATACATTTGCCCGGAGTCTTGTCTCCGTTGAGGGGGATGCATCGTATGGTAGCCTTGGTCTCGGCCTTGACCTTCTCCTCGGTCTCGGGAGTGCCGTCCCAGTGGCAAAGCAGGAATCCGCCTTTCTCGATTTCAACCTTGAATTCCTCGTAGGAATTGACCTCACGGGTCATCTCCTGACGATGTTTGAGGGCCTTGTCGTAGATGTTCTGCTGGATATCCTCAAGCAGCCCCTGAATGAATTTGGCGATGCCTTCGAGCGGTTCGACCTGTTTCTCCAGGGTGTCGCGGCGCATAAGCTCGACTGTTCCGTTCTCAAGGTCACGGGCACCGATGGCGAGACGAACGGGCACACCCTTGAGTTCATAGTCGGCGAACTTGAAGCCGGGGCGGCGGTTGTCGGCATCGTCATACTTGACGCGGATACCCAACCCGCGCAACTCGTCGATGATGGGGTTGACGGCTGCGGTGATGGCGTCGCGCTGCTCGTTGTTCTTGTAGATGGGGACAATTACGACATGGATAGGCGCGATGTGAGGAGGCAGCACCAGACCGTTGTCATCGGAGTGGGCCATGATCATGGCTCCCATCAGACGGGTGGAGACGCCCCAGGAGGTAGCCCACACATATTCCGGCTGGTTGTCGCGGTTGACGAAGGTAACATCGAATGCCTTAGCGAAATTCTGTCCCAGGAAGTGGCTTGTACCCGACTGGAGGGCCTTGCCGTCCTGCATCATCGCCTCGATGGTGTAGGTGTCGATTGCTCCTGCGAAACGCTCGTTCGCGCTCTTCACACCGGTGATGACCGGAATGCCGAGGTACTTCTCTGCGAATTCGCGGTAAACCTCCAGCATCTCCTTGGTCTTGGCCTCGGCTTCCTCACGGGTGGCGTGGGCGGTGTGGCCTTCCTGCCAGAGGAATTCGCTTGTGCGGAGGAACATGCGGGTACGCATCTCCCAACGCATCACATTGGCCCACTGGTTGCAGAGGATGGGGAGATCTCTGTAAGAGTTAATCCAGTTGCGGTAGGTGTTCCAGATGATGGTCTCTGAGGTGGGACGGATAATCAGTTCCTCTTCCAGACGGGCGTCAGGGTCTACAACCACCCCTGTGCCGTTGGGGTCGTTCTTCAGGCGGTAGTGGGTCACAACCGCGCACTCTTTGGCGAAGCCTTCCACATGCTCGGCCTCCTTGCAGAGGAATGATTTCGGGATGAGAAGGGGAAAATAGGCGTTCTGGACGCCGGTTGCCTTGAACATCTCGTCAAGGGTATGCTGCATGCGTTCCCAGATGGCGTAACCGTAGGGCTTGATTATCATACAGCCTCTGACCGGCGACTGCTCAGCCAGGTCGGCTTTGATTACCAGGTCGTTATACCATTGGGAATAGTTGTCCGCACGTTTTGTGAGGTCTTTAAGTTCTTTTGCCATTGCAGAAATATGATTTCCGGTTGAATTTTACCGCAAAGTTACGAAAATTTGGTTTATCTTCAAAGGGTTGCAGATTCCGGGTTGTGACAGCCCTCTCCTATTTTGATTTTTTCATCTCCTCAATCAGAACCTTGTCGGGAACAATGTAAATCTCAAGGCGTCGGTTTTCCGCCCGGTTGCTCCGCGAATTGTTATCTTTCAGAGGCTCGTTGGCGGCCATCGGGTATCCTGTGAGGGACTCGGTGTCTGATGCGTTGCTGTCGAAATAGTCGTAAAGAGACACAATCCTTTTTTCTGACAAGGAGGAGAGATAAGTATCTGAGCCGGAATCATCGGTGTGGAGAGCCAGTATTACTTTGAATTTTCCCGGCACCCTGAAATATGGCAGGAATGGCTTCAGTAATGATGCCGCCGATTTCGACAATGCAGTGTCATTCGGCTCGAAGAGTTTGTCGGTAGGAATGGTGGCGATGACAATCTCCCCTTTCCTCATGGTCTCCACCTTGTATCCCGCTTTTAGAAGAGCGAGGGCCTCACGCTTCATATATCCTTTGACGAAAGCGTTGAGTTTGGAGGGGACTTCTGGAACGGCGAGTGTCTGTTCAATCGTCATCTCCTCTGCGGGAAGCTCCTGAGAGACTCCGGCAGGCATAGTGTCCTGGCCATTGGATAAAAGCCAGGGGGCTGTACCCAATGCCAACACCATTAAGATGTTTTTATAAAACGGCCTCATCGAAATAATGTTATGCGGAATACTTGAAATGAGTTAAACACGGGCTACGAGGAATCAGAGCACGGAATCCTCGTAATCCACCTCGGCGCGAACCATCAGCGGTACGTCCTCGGGGTCGATTGATGCCCCTTTGTCTTTGCGCAACATTCTTGTGACGTAGTCAATCATGTCAGGCTCGATGTCGTCGTCTGCATCATCGTCATCCGCATCCACGTCGAGAAGGCCATTCTCTTCGTAGAAATCCCAGATCATGTCGACAACGTTCAGCACTTCATCCTCAGGGTAGGGCTTGCGTCCTGCCTCACGGAGCCTGTCGTTAATGAAAGCTACTGCTCTAAGTTCATCAAATTCCATAATATGCAGTTGTTTTATGGTGTCCTTTTAATTATGTCGTGAATCCGTAAACGGATATGGTCTCATTGAATCTCGACGAGACCTTCCGGCAAATCCATCTCAATAGATTTCCGGTCTGGGTCTATACCTGTCACGAACTCATCCGCTACTGGTATCAACAAAATTTTTCCCTCCGGAGTTTCGACAATGAAAAGAAAGTTGGCTGTCGAATCCTCTATTCCGGTTATCTTTCCTGCCGTTCTTGTTCCTTTGATGATGACATCGTAGCCGACAAAATCTTCGGCATAAAACCCATCTTCCGAGTCCTCCTCTTCGTCAGCAGCCTCGGAGCGGAGAATGTAGACGGTCTTGTTGGTGAGAGCGGCCACATGCCGGTCATCGGTTATTCCGTCGATTGTCACAAGGTCTGTTTCGGCGCCTTTGGGACGCAAGGAATTCAGGAAGAACGGGACAAAGATGCCATCCATGTCAACGACCACACAGGAGCAGTCGCTGAAATCAACGAGGTCGTCATCACGCAATATCGAGATTTCGCCGTTGATGCCGTGGGGCTTCAGGAATTTCCCGACCGGTTTGAGATCTGTGATGGAAATCATTTGCGTTTTTTCTTTTTCTTGCCTCCCTGAGGTTTGGGCATTTCCTGGAATTCGTGGAGCCGATGTGTCTCCGGGTCAAGCCGCAGTTCCCCTTTGGAATACAATGCCAGGTCTGCGAAAATCTTCCGGTCGTCAACTCCCTCGGGACTGAGGGCCAGCATCTGTTTCTTCATATGGTTGGCCAGAAGCATCACGATTGCGTCTCGCTCCTCTCCGGGTTCCATTCCGGCAGCCTTGACAATCATCTGCTCGGTGATTTTGCCGTAATGGCGCTGGCGGATGCGAGCCTGGTCATACGGCACCTTTTCCGGCAATGTGGCCAGGTCGTCAGGCTTGACCACATCGTCGGGGTAATCTATGTCGAGCTTGAAGTCTGACATGATGGCCAGATGGTCCCATACTTTATGGGCGTTTTCCGGCAGTTTCAGTTCCGGAAAGAGCTGCTCCATCGAGCGAATGATGGAACGTGCGCAAAGGTTGCGCTCATCCCTGTCCTCGATGGTCAGGCAATGGTCCACCATTTGCTGGAGATTGCGGCCGTATTCCGGCATGGCGAGCCGTTTGAGCCTTGTGTTGTATGTCAACATATCTGTTGGTTCTTGAGTCTGTTTTTTCTCTTCCGCTCGCGGATTATCTTGTCAGAGGTGAATACTCCTTGGAGTAACGGAGCATCTGGGGAATGTATTCCTCCTCATAGGTCACCTTGACATCAGAAATCTTCTCTTCGTCAGAGGTGGGATTTCCGTTGACGTCAACAGTAACATACACGGGGTTGACGAAGCCTTTGTAGGGAGCGATGTCAAGAGTGGCGTAACGGTCGAGAACCTCCTTGTGGATGGCCGGGTCGACTTTCACGGCGTATTTCTCAACAAGTGCTTCCCCGGCGGCATAGTCTCCCTCGCTCTTGATGCGCTGGATTTCGTTGAGGAGCTGGCCGAAGAGGTCGCGGAGTTTGGCATAGTCGTTGATTTTCACAAATGTCTTGCCGTCTTTGACCACATATTCCACCACGTTGTCTTTACGCCCGTGCTCAAAGGCCCATTCGGCGATGAGCTTGCGGTTGCGCATATGTGCTTCCTCCACATCCTTGCCCGGCTCGATACGCATCAGCTGGGTCATAAGGCCGTTGAGCATGTATTTGTAGTATTCGGCCTTGTAGGCATCAGGGTTGTCGAGAAGTCCGAGTTCGATGAGTTTCGGATCAGCCAGGTAATAGAGTGCGAAGAGGTCAGCACGGGTTTCCTCCAGGGTGGAGCCGTGGGCTTTCAGCGCGTCGGGGTCTACGCCGGGAAGCAGACGTCCGGATGCGTGGCCGAGACATTCGTGGAGGTCGGTATGGAGGTTGTCGGTGATGAAGAGGTATTTGTCGAGCAGGTCGCGGGTGGGCTGGTCGATGACAAACTCTTCATTGAATCCGTTTCCGTGGGATGCGTCGTCATAGGCGCGGGTGATGTTTTCGATGGTCACCGATTTTGAGCCGTGGGCGGCACGAATCCAGTTGGCGTTGGGGAGGTTGATGCCGATGGGTGTCGCGGGGTATGCGTCACCGGCGAGAATCGCGGCGTTGATTACCTTGGCGCTCACACCTTTCACCTCAGGTTTGCGGAAACGGGGGTCAACCGGGGAGTTGTCTTCAAACCACTGGGCGTTGGCGGCCAGAGTCTTGGTGCGCGCCGAGGCTTTCTCGTCACGGAAATTCACAATCGATTCCCAGGAACCGGTCATACCGAGTGGGTCGCCGTAGCTTTCGATGAAACCGTTGATGAAATCGACCTGGGAGGAGGTGTCCTCGGTCCAGAGGATGGAATATGAGTCGAAGAGTTTCAGGTCGCCGGTGCGGTAGAACTTGATAAGTTCTTCGATGACAGCCGCCTGCTGGGGGGACTCGGCATATTTCTTCGCCTTTTCAAGGTTGTCGATGATGCGGGCTATCGCGTCGTTGTAATAGCCGCCGAGCATATAGACCTCCTCCTTTATGACACCTTCGGGTGTCTTTACAAGCCTGGAGTTGAGACCATAAGAAATCGGGGTCAGGTCTGTTGTGTCTTTGAGGGCCGCGTAATATGCCTCCACTTCAGGCTGTGAGATGTTGTCATACAGGTTGCAGGCCGAGGTCTTTATGAGGTCTTCCCCGGCGGCCTGGTTGACACGCTTGGGCATGAATGTGGGGTCAAAGATCAGGCTCAGTATCGGGCGCAGTTCTTCAGGGCTACGCTTGTATATCCCCTTGTCTGAAAGGGTGTGAAGCTGCTCTCCAAGCCAGTCAGCGGAGAATCCGGGAACGAACTTGTCCATCGAATAATGGTGGTATGCCCCGTTGCCGAACTCAACCTGTTTCAGGTAGGTCTCGAAAGCTTTGAACTCCTTAGAATTGCGGTCGCCGTCATAGTTTGAGTAGACGGTTTCGAGCAATTGGCGCAAGGGAAGGTTGTATTTGCCGTTCTGGTCCCAGAGGATGTCGCGGCCCTGAAGGGCAGCCTCGGTCAGGAAGTATATGAGTTTCTTCTGATTGAGGGTGAGGTCCTGGAAGCCGGGGACGACATAACGGAGCACTTCGATGTCCGCGAAACGGTCAACTACTGTGCCGGATGGGTTGTTGGGATCGAGGGTGTTTGCCATTGCGGTTGTAGCTGTGGCCAGGGCGCTGGCTAAGGCCAATGTCTTATGGAGTTTCATTTGTGGGTTGTTATCGGTTGTTTGTTGATAGACTTGTTATTCCACATAAAGGACGAGTCCTTTGAGGTATTCCCCTTCAGGGTGATATATGTTGACCGGATGGTCGGCCGGCTGGGTCAGCTGATGCAGGATGCGTATTTTCCTTCCGCTTTGCGCCGCGGCCGAGAACACCGCCAGGCGGAACTGCTCGCGGCTGACCGCCTGGGAGCATGAGAAGGTGAACAGGATGCTTCCCGGCGCCAGCTTCTCCATTGCCTTGAAATTCAGTTTCTGGTAGCCGCGCAGGGCGTTGCGGAGCGCGCTGCGGTGTTTCGCGAATGCCGGAGGATCGAGAACCACAAGGTTGTAATACCCATCTTCCATCTTGTCGAGGAATTTGAAGGCGTCCTCGGCAAATGACTTGTGGCGGATGTCTCCGGGGAAATTCAGGTTTATGTTCGCGTCGGTCAGAGTGATGGCTTTCTCTGAAGAGTCAACGGAGTGGACAAGATTGGCGCCTCCTCTCATCGCGTAGACAGAGAATCCGCCTGTATAGCAGAACATGTTGAGCACATTCCTTCCGTGGGAATAATGCTCAAGGAGCGAGCGGTTGTCTCGCTGGTCGACGAAGAATCCGGTTTTTTGGCCACGCAGCCAGTCGATGTTGAACTTCAGCCCGTTTTCTACGGCCTCGTTGCCTGAGAACCCGCCAATGAGATAGTCATTCTGGGGGTCAAGCCTTGCCTTGAAAGGCAATGTCGTTTCTGACTTGTAGTAGACATTCGTGATTTCGATGTTCTCGAGGTTCACCAGTTCCCGGGCTATGATGTCGCGGAAATAGTGCATGCCGGGGGAATGGGCCTGCACGACGGCTGTCGGCCCATAGATGTCTACCACAAGGCCGGGGAGGAAGTCCCCCTCGCCATGCACAAGGCGAAATGCGTCGTTGTCCGGCCGTTTCAGGCCAAGGGCTTCCCTGACAGCCAGGGCCTCCCTGAGACGCTCGGCGAAAAACGTGGCGTCAATCTCGCGACGGGAGAAGTCGAGAATCCTGACGGCTATCGATCCGATCTGGAAATGACCGGTGCCGATAAACCGGCCGGTTGAACTTTCCACGCCGACGACCTCCCCCTCCTCTATTCCTTCGGGCAAAGGCTCAGCCAATGCGCCCGAGAAGACCCAAGGGTGGAAACGGTCGAGCGACTCCTCTTTTCCTTTCTTTAACCGGAGTATCTTCATTTGGGATGCTTATTTTATCAGGAATCTGTAAATGTCGTTGAAGTTGGCGTATATGAGCAGGGCGATGAGGAAGAGCATTCCCGCCATCTGCGCTTTCTCGAGGAATTTCTCAGAGGGCTTGCGGCGGGTGATTACTTCCCACAGCAGGAACGCCACATGGCCGCCGTCAAGGGCAGGGATAGGCAGCAGGTTCATGAACGCCAGGATTATTGACAGGAACGCTGTCATTTCCCAGAATGTGCGCCAGTCCCACTTTGCGGGGAACATGCTGCCGATGGCGCCGAAGCCGCCGATTGACTGGGCGCCGGTCTTGGAGAAAACATGCTTGAGAGACCCGACATAGGTGACAAGCATGTCGGTGCCGTTAGTGACTCCTACGGGAATTGACTGGAAGAATCCATAACGGGTGGTGTCACAGACGAAGACCTCAAGGGGCTTCTTGAGCTCGAATCCGAGTTTGCCGTCAGCCGTAGGTGTGGCGGCCACTTTTACGGTGTCGTTGCCACGCAGTAGGGTGATAGTGGTCTGGCGTCCTCCGTTGAGGTACAGAGCCTTCGAGAGTTCACCGAACGAGGGGGTAAGGGAATCTCCGACGGCAATTATCCGGTCATCGGCCATAAATCCGGCGCGTGCCGCGGGCTCGCCCGGAATGACATTCTTCACGAACACCGGTATGCGGTAGCCCATGAATCCCTCTTCAGGGTCGAGTTTCTCGATGGCGTTTTCAGGGAGAAGTATGTCAACTGTGTCGCGATGATTGCGCAACACAGTCACCTTTTTTGCCTCAAGCAATTTGAATAGGTGGCTGCGGTCTTTCTGGTCTATCTTTGCTCCGTCTGCGGCGAGGAGGATGTCACCTTTATGGAATCCCAGCTCAATTGCAGCCGGGGCGAAGTCCATACCTTCGTAGGCGTTTTCATAAGGGATGGTCTTTTCACCCCAGTACCAGGCGATTCCGGCGTAGATGATGATGGCGAGGATGAAGTTGTTGAGGACTCCGCCTGTCATCACCAGGAGCCTTTGCCATGCCGGCTTCACGCGGAACTCGTCAGGCTTGGCAGGTTGGGCCATCTGTTCCTTGTCCATCGACTCGTCAATCATTCCGGCGATCTTCACATATCCTCCGAGAGGGAGCCATCCTATTCCATATTCAGTGTCGCTGTTCTTGGGCTTCCATTTTGCAAGTGAAAACCATGGATTGAAGAAGAGGTAGAACTTCTCTACTCTGATTTTGAATATGCGCGCCCAAAGGAAATGGCCGAACTCGTGAATAATCACGAGCAGCGACAGGGCAGCGATGAGTTGGAGGGCTTTTATGAGAAATGATTCCATTGTGATTCGAAAGGTTGTGTTTAACAGATGTGTACGGTCGCCACGGAATTGGTGAATTCTGTGGTTCTTGCCCTTGTGACGCGGTTGCATTCCACGTAATCCTCGTATGAAGGGGTGGCAACGTCATCGGTGAGGGTCTCGACCGACTTCATTATCAGCGGGAAAATATCGGTAAATCTGATTTTGTCCTGCAGAAATGCCGCTACTGCGATTTCGTTGGCAGCGTTTATGACGCATGGGACAAGGCCTCCCCTTTCAAGGGCCAGATGGGCCAGAGTGATGCCGGGGAAACGGCTCGCGTCAGGCTGCTCGAACGTCAGTGTCGAAAGAGTCCGGAAGTCAAGCCCGGGGGTCGCGGTAGCGGGGCGTGTGGCTCCGGCGAGCGCATATCTGATGGGGCCGCGCATGTCGGGAAGTCCAAGCTGGGCTTTGACCGAGCCATCGACAAATTCC
This sequence comes from uncultured Porphyromonadaceae bacterium, assembly GCA_947177635.1. Classification (GTDB taxonomy): domain Bacteria; phylum Bacteroidota; class Bacteroidia; order Bacteroidales; family Muribaculaceae; genus UBA7173. The sequence continues at coordinate 16,972 of CAMWVQ010000002.1, forward strand.
ACCATGGAATGCACTATAGACTGGGGATGGACGATGGCCTCGATTTTCTCCGGGGATATGCCGAAAAGCCAGCGTGCCTCTATGATTTCAAAAGCTTTGTTGACCATCGTGGCAGAGTCGATGGTGATTTTTGCACCCATTGACCAGTTGGGGTGATGTAGGGCGTCTGCGCGTGTGGCGGAGGCGATTCTCTCGTGGGACCAGGTGCGGAACGGACCGCCTGATGCGGTGATTATGAGCTTTTTTACAGCTTCAGGCTTTTCTCCGACAAGGCATTGGTAGATTGCCGAATGCTCGGAGTCGACGGGAATAACCTTTGACCTGCTTGACGCGAGTTTTCGGGTGACGAGGTCGCCGGCCACGACCAATGTCTCTTTGTTGGCCAACGCGATGTCTTTTCCTGCCTCTATGGCTGAGAGCGTGGGGGCCAGGCCGCTGTAACCGACGGTGGCTGTCACGACTATGTCTATCTCCTCAAGGGTCATCGCGTCTTTCACGGCCTGGTCTCCGGAGGCTACGGTGATGCCGGAGCCGTTGAGCAGGTCGCGGAGCCGTTGTTCGAGGGCCGGGTCGGCTATGACAGCCATTTTGGGCTTCCATCTCAGGGCCTGTATCGCGAGTTCCTCGACCTTGTGGCCGGCCACAAGCACCACCGGACGTAAACGGTGGGGGTATTCGCCGCAGACTTCGAGAGTCTGCCTGCCGATTGAGCCGGTGGAGCCGAGAATGGCTATGTTTTTTATTTCGGAGGTGGTTTTTTCCATAAAATCAAGATGGAACGGGGTAGCCCATTCCATCTTGCAAAGGTAGATATTTTTTTTCAGTTTTACAAACAGATGTCCCTTGTTCGCGGGGTCCGGCGATATGGCTATGCGGTTAGGGGTCAGAGGCCGAATCGGAAACCGACTTGCAGCAGTCCCTGTGCCCCGAATCCCAGTTCTCCGTAGAGGCTCACGTTCCTGGCAATCTGGGCTTCCGCGCCAAGAGGCGTGACCTGATAGGCGAAGTAGGCTTTGTTATAGGAATCGTGATGTTTTGGCATCATGTGTGAAATCTCGACGCCAAGCCCAAGGTGTCCGTAGAGTTTGACCACCCGGTTGCTCCAATACTGGTAGCGTCCGTTTAGCATCACCACATTGTAAAGGATTGACGAGTGGCTCGGGCCGCCTTTGGTTGTGGTGCTGGATATGGAATAGCTTGGACCAAGCCAGAATTTTGGAGCCACGTTGAAGTTGACGCCTACTGTCACTGCGCCCCACGCGTTGTTGACTCCGTCCCAGTCATCATGCATGTCTGTGGCGTCCATTTGGGTGTAACCTCCGTAACCAAAGTAGAGTTCTGCCTTCTGGGCCTGTGATGCAAATGCGGTCGCCACTAAAGCGACAAGCATTAAAAGATACTTTTTCATTTCCTTAAAATACTTAGTTGTAAAATATTCGGTCGAGATTTTTGACTTCGTTTAAGTTCTTTCAAATATCTACACGAATTTTAAACAACCTTTTGCCGGAAATGGTTCGGCGCGCCCGACGCATTTGCCGCCTCTATCGCGCCTTCGATGGCTTAAAATGATGGTTGCCAGAGATGTATATCGCCTTTCATAGATGCGGCAACATCTATGGCACGCTGGTTCGCGGAGCCTCGAAACAGCAGGGTCAGGTCTTTTCGGGACTCGACGAAAGGCCCGTCGACCACAACTTCTATATGCTGGAGCAGCCTGTAAATTTCAGGCATAGACATAAGTTCCTCGTATCTGAAACCTGTATAACACCAGATAGTGTAACCCTTCTCCCGGATGGCTTCGGCCAGCGGGGCCAGGGAGGCCAGCTGGTAGATGGGGTCTCCGCCCGAGAAAGTGACATTGAATCCGTGTCTGTCGACTTCCCGGATTATTTCTTCAATGCTCATTTCCCGCCCTGCGGTGAAATCCCACGACTGTGGATTATGGCACCCGGGGCATTTGTGGGCGCATCCGGCGAAATATATCGAGGTGCGCAACCCCGGGCCATCCACTGATGTCCCGGGGATTATGTCAAGCACCCTCAATGTTGTGTCCTGGCGCATTCCGTGAGAGTCATTTGTGGATGACGCGGTCTTTGAGCTCTGCCAGTTTGGCGGAGTTCCATCGGTCGGTGGTTCCCACGAGGTAGCCTGTGATGCGCTGCAGCTTGTCGATGTTGTGGCTTCCGCAGTGGGGACAACTTTCGAGATTCTCGGATGCGTCTTCATAGCCGCATTCCATACAGCGGTTGCGGTTGTGGTTCACGGAGCAGTAGCCTATGTTGTTCTTGTCCATCAGGTCTACGATGTCGGCGATGGCCTGTGGGTTATGGGTAGCGTCGCCGTCAATCTCCACATAGAAGATGTGGCCGCCACGGGTGAGTTCGTGGTATGGCCCTTCGATTTTCGCCTTGTGGCGCGGAGAGCATTTGTAGTAGACGGGCACGTGGTTTGAGTTGGTGTAATAGACCTTGTCGGTTATACCGGGAAGGATGCCGAATGTCTTGCGGTCCTTGGCGGTGAATTTTCCCGAGAGACCTTCTGCGGGTGTTGCGAGGATTGAGAAGTTGTGGTTGTAGGTCTCGGAGAACTCGTTGGCTCGCGAGCGCATATGTGACACAATACGCAATCCGAGTTTCTGGGAATCGTCTGACTCTCCGTGGTGCTTGCCGGTGAGGGCCACCAGGCATTCCGCCAGGCCGATGAACCCGATGCCGAGAGTCCCTTGGTTTATGACCGGCTCGATCGTGTCGTTACGGTCGAGTTTTTCCGAGCCGTTCCAAAGGCGCGTCATCAGCAGCGGGAACTGCTTCGCCAGGGCTGTCTTCTGGAAATTGAAGCGGTCGTTGAGCTGACGCGCGGTTATTTCCATCACCTCGTCAAGCTTCTTGAAGAAACGTTCGACTCTCTCCTGCTCGTCGCGGATAGCCATACACTCTATGGCTATCCTGACTATGTTGATGGTGGAGAAGCTTATGTTGCCTCGTCCTATTGAGGTTTTCTCTCCGTAGCGGTTCTCGAAGACACGGGTGCGGCATCCCATCGTGGCCACTTCGTAGAGGTAGCGCGAGGGGTCGTCCGCGCTCCACTTCTCGTGGTGATTGAATGTGGCGTCGAGATTGACGAAGTTGGGGAAGAAACGTCGGGCGGTTACCTTGCAGGCTTCGTGGTAGAGGTCATAGTTGGGGTCCCCTTTCTCGTAGTTGACTCCGCGCTTCTTCTTCCATATCTGTATCGGGAAGATGGCTGTCGCGCCGTTGCCCACCCCTTCATATGTAGACTGGAGCAGTTCGCGTATGACGCAACGTCCTTCGGCTGATGTGTCGGTGCCGTAGTTGATGGATGAGAATACAACCTGGTTGCCTCCGCGCGAGTGGATTGTGTTCATGTTGTGGATGAAAGCCTCCATAGCCTGGTGAACACGACTGACGGTGCAGTTCATCGCGTGTTGTGCGGCTCTTTCTCGGCCCTTGAGTCCGTCAAGGGGACGTTTTATATAGTCATTCAGAGGCGCGTCGTATATGTCGGAAAGGTCTTCGCCAGTGATGGCTTCAGCTTTCTTCAGTTCTTCGACGTATGAGGAGCGAACGAATGGAGCAAGGTAGAAGTCGAATGCCGGGATTGCCTGGCCTCCATGCATTTCGTTCTGGGCGGTCTCAAGGGATATGCAGGCGATGACACTCGCGGTTTCTATTCGCTTTGCGGGACGTGACTCCCCATGTCCTGCGATGAATCCGTGCTGGAGAATATTGTCCAGGGGGTGCTGTACACAGGTGAGGGATTTGGTGGGGTAATAATCCTTGTCGTGTATGTGGAGGTAACCGTCTTTGACCGCTTGCCTGGCTTCGGGGGAGAGCAGGTAGTCGTCGACAAACGGTTTTGTGGTTTCGGAGGCGAATTTCATCATCATTCCCGCCGGGGAGTCGGTGTTCATGTTGGCGTTCTCGCGGGTGATGTCGTTGTTTTTGGCCTCTATGATTTCAAGGAATATGTCACGCGTTTTAGCTCTGCGGGCGATGCTGCGCTGGTCGCGATATGCGATATATCTTTTCGCCACCTCCTTGCGTGGTGATTTCATGAGTTCCAGCTCTACGCGGTCCTGGATTTCCTCCACGGTCATCTGCTCCTTGCCGGAAATTCCGATGCGGTCGGTTATTTTGTGGATAAGCGACTCATCCTCTCCGAGAGGTGTCTGGAGCATGGCCTTGCGTATCGCGGCTTTTATTTTTTCCTCGTTGTACCCGACTACGCGGCCATCGCGTTTAAGAACTGTCTGTATCATGATTTTTTTGATGATTTCCGGTAATAAATTGTATGTTAACCGATAAGGTTCGGGCGCTCTGATTCCGGCGCTAAAACCGATGGCAAAGTTAGTCATAATATTATGAATTGTCAATACTTCGATGGCGAAAAAATGATTTAAGTTTTCTGTTTTGGGAAACTTTTTGAGGGTGTGTAAAATTTAATGCGTTGTAAATCAGTGTAATATAAAATATTTTGGAAAACTTTGATAAAACAGTGTTTTGGATAATGATGTTTTGGAGGCAGTTGCTATAAAATAGAAATGCCGAGCTTCGAGATGAAGCGTCGGCACAGTATAGAGATGGTTTTAAGGCTAAAGGTGTTTACGAAAGGGTTATTGCAGATTGGCTCTGCAGACCTCCGCTATTTTGTAAACATAACGTATGGATTCGAGGAAAAAGTTGGAGTTGACGCCATTTTTCTTGTAGGCCCGGCGATGTTCGGCATAGATTCGCCGATGTGAGCTAAAACCCGATGATGACGCTCCGCCGGTGCGCATCGTCACGAAGTCCATAGGTATGTAAGAGGTCTTGATGCGGTGGATGTAGATCAGGCGGAGCAGCTGTTCGAAGTCTGCGGCAATCTTGAAGGATGTGTCGAAGAGACCATATTCCTTGTAGATGCCCCGGCGACAGTAAAAAGATGGGTGGGCGGGCATGAATCCCATCCTCATTCTTTCACGGGTGAATCCTTTTGAACTGTAATATCTGACAGATTTGTCAAGTTTGTCGGGATTTACATAATGGATGTCGCCGTAGACGGCATCAATCTCCCCCTCTTTCTCAGAAAACACAGATGCCACCTTCTCAATGACCGTGGGCACTGTGAAGAAATCATCGGAATTGAGCAGTCCGACAATGTCACCGCAGGCAAGAGAAATGCCTTTGTTCATCGCGTCGTATATGCCCTTGTCTGGCTCTGAAATCCATTTCAGCTCAAGCCCGCGACGTCGATACAGGTCTGCATATTTCCTGACAATATCCATTGTGGCATCTGTGCTGTTTCCGTCAATTACGATATGTTCGATATTCCCATAAGTCTGGTTAAGCACACTGCGCAGGGTGTCCTCGATGGTGGCCCCTGAATTGTATGTGGCTGTGATCACGGAAATCTTCACAGGTCTCGTCTTGAAAGAATTTTCATCCATTTTTGGCGATTGGTTGTGTTGGAAAACTGGTTGCTCCTGCTTCCCATATGGCTGAGACTGTCAGCCAGAATACCGGAAACATTATTGAGCCGGCAAACATAAGCCATCCCTCAGTCGAGGCGTTGACAAGCAGGAAAAGCAACAATGAGAAAAGAAGGGGAAATCTATGGTTGTTGCGGGAATGTATCAGCCTCTTGCCAAGCAGCAGCAGGAACCATAGGAAGCTTGAGGCTCCGGTGATTCCGCCATAGCTCAGAAGTGAGAGCCAGGAGGAGCCGGGTTCTATTTCCCGGAGTGAGTCTTCTGACTCGGAGTCGGAAGATAACTCGTTGGCGTAACCTATGCCGGTCAAGGGTGAGGTCTTGAATTCCTCGATTCTGTCGCTCCATAACTCCTGACGGGAATAGAGGATGGTGCCATGGCTCTCCCCTATCGCGTTTTTGTGTCTTATCACGTTTGATGCCAGTGGCATCAAGGCTATAATAGCCAGTACGCCGCAAGTCAGCACCGTGGCGGCTGTCCGTTTTTTCAATATCCCGGCCAAGGATTTGCGCCGGATTGTCAGAAGAGTAAGTAGGGATATTGCCAGGCCCAGGAATGAGATTCTTGAACCACCGACAGCACACATAAGGATGCCGATTACAACCATCAGTCCGTATATGGTGCTGACATATGCTTTTTGGTTATCCGCCAGAGAGAGCGCCATAGCGGCCGAGACAATAGTGACAACCGCAGCCACAGGCGAGAGTATCATCCCCATCCGGAATGTCCCGCAGAATCCATAATTATGGAATCTGTGTGACCAGATTCCATTCTCTCCCCACCTCAAAAGGCATATCACCCATATCAGGAATGAAATGAAGACCAGCACGGAAAGTATTACATATGTGGCTTTGGCGATGATATGCCTGGATAGCTTCAGCCTGGAGGATTGGAACAGTGGAGAAAAGCAAGACATCCCGATGGTGAACGCAATGAACCGTTGGATTCTAAGCCAGGTTGCGGGTTCGGGGTGTATGGCCAGCAATATGCCATATGTCGCCACAAAGCAGGCGAGCGGGATGCAGACTGACACGGATGCCCTGGCAGACGCGAGAAATACAAGCAGTGAAAGCAACGAGATTGCGGCCAGAGGAATCGGGCATAGCGGGGTGTGTCGCAGACAAACAGCGAAGGCAAGTGTCACACAGAGTACAATGCATAATTTGCGTGAGGTGATGCCTTGATGCGTAATGACGCTCATTGCTTTTTCTTGCGCAAGATGTTTATGACAAGCTCGCAGGTATGAGTCTGGAATACCACAGACAATCCGATGTAAGACAGAAGTCCGACAATTATCCCTATTGAGACTCTTATCCATTCTCCCTCGAGAATAGACTGGACGCCATATACAACGACGCCCATTATGGTGGCGTTGACCAATGTGGGAAGAATCGCCTTGAATTGTCTGATGACACCGAGACTTATCTTTGCTCCGGCGACGTGGGCGTTCACGATGAAACTGAGTGCGGAGTTTACGAAGAGTCCGCAGCATACGGCCGAAAGCCCGAAGGGGAGCATCACAGTCAAAAGCAGGATTCCGCAGCCGACGTTGAACAGCTGGAGTTTCAGGTAGGTAGAACCGTTGCCTTTTATTTCCAGAATCATATAGTTGATGGAGTTCAACGGGAACAGGAGGAATGAGAAGCAAAGTATCCTCAACAGGCGCGCTGTGTATAGCCAATGAGGGCCAATGAGGGCCAACGTCAGGGGTTCTGCGATTGCAGCCAGGCCAAACATCAGCGGGGCGATGAAGAATGTCGCGAGCCTCAGGTAATCTCTCACACCGTTGCTGAGACGCGACGTGTCATTCTGGAAGTTGCAGAACATCGGGTATGTTGCCCTCTGCACTACGCGTGAAAGATTCTCGGAGGAGATGCTGCCCAACTGACGCGCGTTGCTATAACATCCCAAGGCATAGGCCGAAAACACTTTGCCGATTGTGAGTGTGTATAGGCTCTGAAACAGGCTTTCAAGCACGTTGCAGGCGAGCAGTTTGGAGCCGAATCCGAACAGATTGCGGAATGCGCTGGTGGAAAACAGCAATTTGGGACGCCAGTCGGTTACAATCCATAAAGTCAGGGCGGTGGCGAGCTGGTTGGTGAGCTGAAGCCCTACGATAGACCACGCTCCGAAGCCGTTGTACGCCATAGCAAGCCCTGCCAGACCTGATACCAGTGCCCCGACCAAGGTTGATTTTGCCTGGGTCTTGAAGTCGAGCCGCGAGGTGAGAATCGCCCGGTGAACCACAAGGGTTGACTGCACGATGATGCAGAGCGCGAGCACACGCAGCAGGCAAGTGAGCGCAGGTTCGTCGTAAAACCATGAAATCAACGGAGCCAGGGCGAACAGAATCAGATACAGAATGACGCCGATGGCAATGTTGACAAAAAAGGCGGTAGAGCAATCCTCCTCGGTCCGGTCGAGTTTACGGATGATGGCCTGCGACAATCCTCCTTCGGCTATCAGCTGGGCGATGACAATAAAAAAAGCAAGCATACTGACCAGGCCGTAGTCTGTCGGCATCAGTATCCTCGCCATCAACACAAACACCACAAACTGGATTCCTTGGACAGAGAACCGTTCGAACGCGCTCCAGGATATTCCGTTTATGATTCCTTTGCCGTGGATGTCGTGTTGCTGCATCTGTTTTTCCGGGAGCTTTCCCCTCTTATCTGACGGATTTGATTGAGGCTGGAATACCTTGGTAGATTTTTCCGCCTTCAAGATTCGCGGTGGCCATAGACCCGACCGTCAGTATCGAGTCTCGCCCGACCGTCACGCCGGGACAGACAACGCTTTTCGCCCCGACCCACGCTCCATCCTCGATACGGATAGGTTTGACCATAAGGTCGAATGTCGGAAGACGGTAATTGTGGTTGCCACACAAGAGCATCGCTCCCTGACTCACGCAGCAATTGGATCCGATGGTCACCGTCGCGAGATTGTCGATCCACACATCCTCCCCTATCCAGGAATAATCCCCTATTTCAAGGAGCCAGGGGTATTTGACATTCACCCCAGGCTTGATCACTACTCCCCTGCCGATTTTTGCCCCGAAGAGCCTCAGGGCTTTCACCCGTATGGCAGATATTGGGTTGAGATGGTTTTTGATTACTAATGCGTTGACAAAATACCAAAGCAACCGCTTGAGGCTGTTGCCTCCAGGATTGTACCAGGAATTGTCATATTTGCTGAGGTCGGTCATTTGCAATCGTGTGGTAATATTGGTAATCCGGAGATGTCAGGATAGGTGGACAAAATCAGGTTTCTCCCCATTCCCGAGCAACCAGGAATATAATTGAAGCATTTTGGCCGCGACTTTTGAAGCCTCATATTTTTCAAGGACAAGTTCGCGACCTCTTATCCCCATCGCAAGCAGTTCGGCCGGAGATTTTTCGACAATCTCATCAATGACCCGGGCCACGGATTCAGGGGAATTGTCGCGCCACCAGCCACAATCGTGGTCTTCCAGCTCCTTCCATGGTGTGCCGAGACTGGCCATCACCGGAGTGCCGACCAGCAATGCCTCCGGCACAATCATGCCGAAGTTCTCCATATCACTTGTCACAAACAAGGCAGACAACTGTGACAGCTTTCTGAATTTCTCTTCCCCGTTGACAAATCCGGCGAATTCCACCTGTTTGTCAAGTCCGAGCCGTTTGACTTCGCGATGCAGAAACTCTTCATACGCCTTGTCTCCAGACCCCATCACCACAAGCCTGACATCTGCGCGATGCCTGGCTTCCGCCATACCTTGTATTATGGCCTCGATTCGTTTGATGGGGTGCAACCTGCCAAGGAATCCAATCTTGGTGACATCCTTAGAATCATTGCACATATCGCGTTCACGCGAAGAGAAAATCTCGTCGATGAACGGCGGCACATTGACAGGATTGCCGATTATTGCAACAGGGCCTTTGTATCCGAAAGCGCGGATATGGTTATATTCGGCCTCACATGTGGCATGCATACAGGATGCAAGCCGAATGTCGCGGTCGAACCAAAGCTTTAACATCGGCCATTTTTTCCAATAGCTGATTTTCAAAGCCGTGGGATATAGCATTCCATGGGGTGTTATCACATATGGCCTGCTATGCTTGCGGGCATAAGAGCATGTCGCGTGGTCGATATGTTGCCAGAGGCCGTTGACATGATATATGTCATAATCGGCCGCGTCCAGCTCCCTGGTCACTGTCCGGGAATAGTTGAAAGGACCGATGCCGTCGTTGACACATTTGCGAGTCCAATCGGTGCCATCTCCCAGAAACCTGTCGCTATGGTCTCTAAGTCCGGGTGTGAGCAGCTCGACCACATCCTTGCCGTTTTGTATCGCCGCCAGCAAATCGCGTGTGCAGGTGGCGATGCCTCCAAACTTGGCTCCAAAGCCCTCAATGGTATGAAGTATTCTCATAAACAACTGTCAGATTGCCTCCACTCGGGAGTATTTGCCCTCGATGAATTTCCTGAGGTAGACCGCAGCCACCAATACGATAATCATGATGAGGTACCGTAAGATAGGCATATGGGGAATAAACAAAGCTGCCGTCAGGATGCTCACCTGCGACAGGGCCATTATCTCATATGTGTTACGTCCGATATGAGTCAGCAGGGCTTTCGGCAGCCCCCAATGACAGACAAGATTGGCGACACTGACACATACGGATATTCCACCGATTATGCCTGCGATGATAGGAATCGTCGGAGAAATGTCATTGCAGGCCATATCCAGACGGAAATAATGAGAGATGAACAGCGATACCGCCAATCCGGCAACCATAACAACAAGCCATCCTGTAATGGTCTGGCGACTGAAGAAACCGCGAATCCCCTCTCTGAAATATCTTGTGAGAAGCATTATCGCGGCTCCGAAAGGCACCGAAGAGAGTGCCCACGGCAGAATGACATTGAACTCGCTCAATAACGAACCTGCGACAAGGAGCAACAGGCCCGCGTTGAACACGAATCGTCCGGGAGTCAGCTTGCACACAAGCAATGACAGGAAGAACACCGGGACGAACCACAGGGCTATCCCACCCCAGCCTTCCCGCAATATCCCTGATGCGTATTCCGTGAAAGACATGCCTTGGGAGAACGGAAGAAGGATGAGGTTGATGACGGAGTATATAATGAAAGGAATAAGGAGGATTTTTGATTTTCTCAGGATGAATTGCCGCGACGTGTCCTTGTTCCAGTTGGTGAACAAAGCCGAAATGAAAAAGAAAAAAGGCATATGGAAAGAGAATATCCATCTCCCTGCCACCGGTGGCAGGGAGGAATGGCCTACGACCATAAGGCATATTGCTATCCCTTTTGACACATCGACCCAACTGTGCTTTGTCGTTTTTTCTTTGGACTCCCTCATGATCAGCCTTCAATCAAATCAAGGTAAGCCTCGACCTGGCGCTTGTCTTTTTCAATCCAGTCTATGGCTTTGACATTTCCGAGGAATTTGTCATGTTCCCTTTCCATCTTGTCTACGCATGCCTGCAGGTCGTTTTTGTCACCCGACTTGAAAATCAACCCGGTGCCCAAATCCTTTACCATGTCGATGGAGCTGCCCACCCGGTCGCTCACAATCACCGGCAGGCCCCAATACAGTGCCTCTTCCACCACCAGCCCCCACGTCTCAGAATATGAGGGCAATATGAATACATCATGGGTCTGATATATCTCTCCCAAAGAGTCATTGTTGACAAACCCCCTAAATTCAATATTGCTATTTGCTTTGCTTTTCAAAGCATTGGCAAGAACTCCGTCGCCAACAATTGTCAAAGGTTTGCCATTCAGATTAAATGCGTCAATAAGCAGACCCACGTTTTTGACATCTATAAGACGCCCTACATACAGGTATTTCAAGTCTGTATATTCACGAGATTTGGCCAAGTCAATATCTCTGGCTCCCTTGTTGAAAATGCCCACACTGCCGGTGATGTTGCATTTCCCCTTGAAACCTATCCTCTTAAACAATTCGGCATGTGGTTGGCCTGACGGCAAGACAGCACTCATACGGCTGATGACAAGTCGTTTGATCAGACCTTTCAACCCTGAGAAGTTCGTGTCAAATATAGTTGACTCGCAAACTAAAACGTTTCTTTTTTTTGCGGAAAACAAACTAAATAAATTATACTCCGGAGCCATCCATCCCGAATACAATATTTTGCGACATTTGATTCGTCGCATTAGCTTAATCAATCCCAGGAATGTCTTGAGTTTGTTACGGTCATTAGAGTCTCCCTGATTGATAAATGTGTAGTCAAATCTCGTCTCGACAGAATCGCCAAGGATGGTATTCACAGCCTCGGATCCGTATCCATACAAAACTAACAACACACTATGGGTCTTTGAAATCTCATTGCAGAGGTTGAATTTATAGAAAGACGGGGTGTTTGTAAGGTATACGAAATCGTATTTCTTCTTCATAATGCGCGGAAAAGTTGTCTGGGGTATTATCTTCCTCCTGTCAGATATTTGTAGATATTATAGCTTATGCGGTTGTTGGCGTTAAGGCGTTTCCAGTATCGGGCAATGGTTATAAGTACTATGCATGTGACAATCGCCGGAATCAGATAGGCGACCCCTTCCACCAGTGCGCTTTGCGGTATGATCGGGAATAACAGCGTGGACACAATTGTCAGAAACGGCACATGCGCGCAATACAGGAAGAATGTCTGGTCAGTAAGATACGATGGAAAATATTTATGGATACCGATGATGTCATATGTGTTCCAGATGCCTATGACCCCTAACAGAATCACAGGAAAAGAATACCACTTGTCAGCAGTCGTGTGCATCCCGTTATAAATCAGCCATCCTGTGATGCCAATGTATCCAATCAGCATCACTACCGCTATCCACCTGTTGTTCAGCTGTAAAAGCTCCTTGTTTGAAAGCGCGAAATAACTTCCGATTGAAAACCATGTCAGGGGCCATGAAAGCCAAGGTATCAGTTTCAGCATTCCGCATACAAAGACTACGACCAGCAGAAACACAGACGGATGTTTTCGTTGACATAGGAAAATCAACGGGCTTAAGGCCACAACCGCAATCAGGTCTCTCACATACCATAAATGGAATGCCAATGGAGGCGCGATATACATCCTTTTCAAGAAGCGCAAGATTTCCACAAAATCACCCTCATTCAGAATTGAAAAATAATCCTGATTCAGAGGCTTGACCAATGAAGCCAACCAAAGTTGCATGACGAAAAGTGTACACCATACAACATATGGGATAAAAAGCGTCTTGAACCGTTTGTATATGCTTTGTTTTATGACAGAGAGGTTTCCCTTTCGATAGAAAAACAAATATCCCGAAATGATGAAGAACAATGGGACAGCGAAATTTGAAGCGGTATGCAACAAATCCTGAAAGAAAAACGAAGCGGAATTTCTTCCACCGGCGTAATCCGTGTGGATGAAAAAGACAGCAATTATCGCGATGAATGAGATGTTTCTTATTTTGTCGCTGATATATGGGCTCATCGTATCTGACGTCTTACAGGCAGTTGTTTAGGTTTAAAGAACTTTTTGTAAATCCAAATGACAAACAAGATTTGAAGGATAAGGCCATATGACAATGTGATATTGGCCTCCACAACAATCAGTTTTGGGAGCAAAAACACCAATATCATCAAATTTATGTCACCGCGTCCGTAATTGAATTTACCACATACGAAAGCAATAAGCCATCCTTGCAAAAACGACAGCAGAACCATTCCGGCCCACCCGAAATTAGCATAGAACTCTACAAGTATAGGGAAGTTTATGGAGGCATTCCAGGATTTATCTTTGACACGATAATATACGGCCCATTCATCACCCATATTCATGGACGGGCGCATCGGGAGAAAGACGCGAGGCAGTATCAATGTCGGTAGCCAGACAAATGTCTTGCCATATTGGTATGGGTAATCTCGGTCTTCGACGCAATGCACAACCGTTGCGAGGTATGACACACCTTCAAAGCGGTTGTCGACATTGGATTCTTCTTCAGATTCCTGAAGTCGACTTTTGTTGCGTTCCCAACTGAAATTGCCATATTCGTCCTCAAGTATCTTCATGCCGATTTCCATCCTCTTTGAGCCGGAGGTCAAAAGTCCCTCACTGCGATAATCATGGCGGCTCATATATATCGGCAGCAATGCGATGGCGACAATTACCACAGGCACAACGGGTATTTTTTTCCTCTCCACAACATATACAGCTACCGGAGCTGAAATAAGAATTATGGAATAGATGAACAGTGTCCCACCTATGTAATAAATGAAATTATATATGGTATATAAAGCCACGATAATGATTAGAAACAAACTGCGGCCGCCTCTCAAATAATATATTGAGAACACACACAATACCATCGCCGGCATCATATCCGCAATCATTCCAATGAATGAAATTTGAATCCTGATGAAACCGAGCAGGAATTGGAATACGCTTATGGCGAATCCTGATGAAATGGCAGCTATTGTCAGTCGTTGTAGTTTTTTATCACTTATTTTCTTATCGGGGAAAAACGGAGAGACTTTTGCTTTGCGTGAGTTGAATGTGAAGAAGCCAATGTAGATGGCCCATACTGAAAGGGCGGAGAAAGTTGCCATCAGTGGTATATGTTCCTCCCTGATTACCCTGTGAACCGCCACAATCTTGTCTTCCCATAAATATGGGCTTAGAAACATATTCCAGGTCTGATATATGACGAGTGTGATTATTGCCGTGGATACATCCTTGCGTTTTATAAGGCCGATCACGATTGCCAAAACGGGAATCAGACCGACGTATGCCATTATGGCCGGAAATTCTCCGTATGCCGGTGCCGGCTGAAAGATGCTGTAAAACACCACGAGTACAGCCGATATGGCTATATTGACAGCGTGTCTCATTTAATTTTAGAAATTGGGATTATACCCGGAAATATGTTTTGTAAAAGTCCGCATAACGCAAAGCGATATTCTCACGCTTGTATCGTTTAATGTTTTCGAAGCCAATTGCCACAAGCCGCTGGCGCTCTGAGGAATCGTTTATTAGGCGCATAAGCCCTTCGCGTATGCCTGCCACATCTTCAGGCGAGTACAACAAGGCACCCCCTCCGCAGACGCTTCGGGTTGGTTCGGTGTTGGCGGTCAATACCGGACGTCCCATGGACTGAGCTTCAAGTATGGGCAATCCGAAACCCTCGGAGCGTGATACAAAATACAAAATGTCACACTGACGGTACTTTTCAATGACCTCCTCGTTAGACAATCTGTTGGAGATGTTGTATTTGATTCCCAGTTGATTCATACGTTCTACAAGGTGCTCGGCAGGCGAACCAATTATCTCAAGCCTACATGGCAACCCAGCAGACGCTTCAATCAGGGCTTCAAGATTTTTATGTGGGCCTGTCCCGATTTGAAGAATGACAGGAGTGTCATCGCAAGAATCCTTGCATACCGGTTTTATGTCAAGAACCACAGGATTATCAATCACCTCGATTTTTCTGGAAGGAATATTGAGAATATTTATCAAATCCTGTCGGGTGAGTTTGCTGACACAGGTAAACTTTTTAAGAAAAAGAGCAGAAAGGATGAACGACAGGAAGACGTAGAGCCTGCGCTTGAATGTCTTCGGATGGTTCTTGTACATCCCTATGTCATGGACGGTCATAGTCGTTCTCCTCCAAGGGAAAAACATCCACAGGTAATTAACATCGCCAGTGATATGGTATATGTCAAATTTTTCCTTGCGTAAGCGACGTATGTCCCTAAAAGTCTCTTTCCATGATACAGGCTTGTACCATTTTGTCACCGAGTGTCCCCTTCTGCTTAGCTCCTCTGAAATAGCATCAAACACCAATTCGATGCTCGTCTCATTCTTTTCCTTTTCGCGGTATATGTAACAAATCCTTGACAAGACCTTTAATGTTTTAATGCAAATGCCAAAAGTAAATCGGCAATTGGCAGAGGCAGCCTTAGCAAGACAAATCTCAACATTTTACCGTTGATACTTTTGGGCTTGAATGCTTCGACAAGGAGACTCTTGTCATGTAGGATAAGACGCAACATCTCCTTGCGGTTGACTATATTTTCTTCTTGACTGTAAATGGCCTGTAAAAGCAAAGACAAGCTTCCTGTCACCGAGAAGTAATTGATTCGTTCAATATTCGTATGGGAAAACCTGTATTGTGACTTCAACGTCATACATACGTCTAAAAGGACTCTGTATCGCCGGTACAGTTCACGGTAGGGATGTGATTTGCGTGAAAGACCAATAGTGTACTCCTCCCAAATATAGTTGTACAGAGTTCCACTGTATGTCACGATTTTTGTCGTGTGGCATAAGTAGGTCAGATAAAACAAATGGTCTTCACTTAAATGAAATTCAGAAGTAAATCTGATATTGTTCCTCCTGATGATTTCGAAATCATATAATTTCCCTACTACTTGGCCATATTCAAACAGGGAATCAGAGATAAACGCATTTTCCAGGAAAAAAAGGCCGTCATATGTCGCCTCAGATAGGTCTATTTTCTCTCCAAGGAATTTTTTGTCAGGAGTGACCCTGTGATACCCCTGCATAATAATTATTGCAGCATCTGCTTGATGGGAGTCAAGGTGGAAATTTTCCAGATAGCCAGGTTCCAGGCTGTCGTCAGAATCAACGAATGTCACCCACTTGGATTTGCAGTTGTCAAGACCATAGTTCCGTGCATTCCCTGCGCCTCCGTTTGGAATATGCAACGACCGTATGCGGCTTTCTGAAGCCGCGTAATGGTCGCATATCTTTCCTGAATCGTCGGGGCTGCCGTCATCCACCAGAATAAGCTCCCAGTCAGAGTAAGATTGAGCCAGGATTGAGTCGACGCATCGTTCTATGGTAGACTCAGCCTTGTAGACAGGTACTATGATGGTTATTGTGGCGTTATCCATTGAGAACATGGTGTAATATCTGCCGGATGCGACCGTGATATGAGTAATCTGAGGAAACACAACGCCGATGGCCCGCTTCTGCTATTCTTCTTCGGGCGACCTCATCTGTTATGTATTTGCGACATTTGTCAAGCAGCTCTTGGTTGTCAGAGAAATATACAGCCTCTTCATCCTCCTTGAACAAGTCAAGATGCTCGCTCGTGCGTTCTGCCAGCATGAACGATCCGCATGCTGGGATCTCTATCGACCGGGTGGTCTGGAGATCCTTGTTCATCTTTCTCAGGAAGCAAAGCGATATTTTGCAACCCGACAAGGCCTTGCAATATTCATCACTGACAAGCTCAGTGCCTCTGAACATCAGATTGTGATGGCCGTCGCAAAACTCCTTCCAACGATAATTGCCCCATATGTCGACTCTGATTCCGTTGTCTGCGAGATACTTTATTGATTCTGCCCTCTCATCTTCATACGCCCCGATGAAACCAACTTCGCAATCATACTTCTCATGCTCTTCGACAGAGAGTTCAAACGGACGATGGAATCCTTTTTGGAAAGCATTCCCGATGTAAATGACATCCTTGCACCCCGCATTCTTCATCTCCTCGACCGCGTATGATTTCGTGGTCACATAGCAATCATAAAACGGGAGCGACTCAATGAATTGGCGTGACTGGTTGTGACGTCCCATCATCCAGTCGGGAGAATAGCCTATTATTTTCGAGTCTGGCTGGGTCTGCTTGATTGTCTCGAAAGTTGTTTTGTCAATGACTATCCCCTTGTCAATCCAGATTACATCATAATGGGAAGGGTTGCTCATCACCAGCCTTTTGATTTCGTGGTTCGCGCCTGATAAATCTGGCAATGGGACATTGAGGCCAAGACGAAACAACCTGTTACAGATTCGATAATGCAGATTGTAAGGCACTTTGGTTGTGTCTACATGCTCTACAGTCCCAAACTCCTGCAATACTTTGTCTCTTAATGTGCAAGTATTGCTTTCTCCAAGCCCTGAAAAGCCTCCGATTGACAGAATGTTCATCTGTTAGATTAGATCGAGAATCAATGCCTGAGGAATAATTTCCTGAATCGTAAAAAGTTTTCCAGGCCAATTAAGCCGGAAATCTGTTTTGTCCGTCTTGTCCCGGCAGGGAGCGGTTTCTGCCCAATTGATGTGATTTCATATTTGGCTATAGCACACAAATCAGGATATTTACCGTAATAAAGATACATGAACATACTGAAATTGCGAGTCAACGCGACTTTGACGCGCTCCGAATTTTCGTGTGAGAGCGCAGTCTGTTTGTATCTTATGAAGCTGTCGAGCAACGCTTCGATTTTCGCTTTGGAATTGCCTTTGCTGACACTGTCGTAATCTCCGGTGCGGTAATACAGTTTCCCCTGAGGACAAAACAGAACCTTTGATGCGTTTGCCAGTACTCGTGAGAAATATTCCCCATCCTGGTTCTTTTTCAAGCCGACGACCCACTCTCCTGCCTTGATGGCCAGTTTGCGGGAAATCAGATAACACGCAGTTTCAAACATCTCTGAATGATTCCATAAGTCCAGAAGCATATCGAAACCGTTGTCATAATCTTTGTAGACATTCAGATTCGGGAATTTGGCATCCTCAATGGTGGTGTAGAATCTGTCCCAAGGGCATGTCGCAACAGCCATATCGTCATTTGCAGTTGTAAGCAACTCCATCTGCTCCTTCACCTTGTTTGGTGAAATGACGTTGTCGGCATCAAGGAACATAACGTATTCTCCACTCGATTTCTCCAACGCAAGGTTCCTTGCTGCGCAGGCACCCCTGTTCGGTTGGGAAAAAACATGGATGTTACTATGCTCTTTTTCCCATCTCCCAACAATCTCCAAAGTCCTGTCTGCCGAGCCATCGTCAACCACGATTATTTCAACATCTGTATAGTCCTGGTTGACACAGCTCAACAAAGTCTCCTCTATGAACTGCTCTGAATTGTATGCGGGGACGAGAATCGAGACCATAGTTATCGTTTTTTGATAAACAAAGCTTTAGCGTTGTAATATGAAGACCGAAGGCGTATATAGTTGGATATGCCCAATGTCAGAATTATTCGGCCTAATGCTCCGCTATGATGCAGACAAGATTTTCTGCTAATAATGAAGCTGAGTTCATCTTCTATGTGGAAATTTTTGCCAAACATTGAATAAAACGCCGAAATCAGATTCAACAACCAAATGTAAAACTGTGAATGCAGATATTTATCCGGTGAGTATTTTTGCAATGTGGCAAAAATTTTACAAAAGGCTTTGATTTTGTCCTCCATTTTCCACGCAGCTGGTGCGCCGCAGGTTGTGGACCCGACTCTTTCAAAGTTGCCATATAGCCCCGTGTTGACAAATGCGATTTTATTTGTTTTTTCAAATAGATTACAGAACATATATGTGTCTTCAAACACCATACGTTCTGGAAATCTAATGTCATTAAAAAGTCTTGTGCGATACAGTTTTCCCCATGGGGCTGTTTTCAAGACTTTTTCGGTTGGCCGTACGGAATTTATAATATCTGTATGCTCAATGAATTCTTTTTTTGAATTCAATACAGTGATGTTTTCGTAAAAAGGCTTCTCTGACGAATTAAGCTCTTGATGGTCTTTAAATCGGATATAAGGAAATTGTATGATGTCGATTTCGCTATTGTTGTCAAAATATTCGACACTTTTTGCTAAGGTATTCTCGTCAATCAACAAATCATCCGCGTCAACAAAACAGATATATTCCCCGCTTGCGAGTGTTAACGCGTGATTGCGAGCTGTACCTTGTCCGCTGTTATGCTGATGGATGACGCGGATTCGTGAATCGACCTCAGAGTACCTCTGGCAGATATCCAAAGAATTGTCAGTAGAGCCGTCATCAATGATAATCAACTCCCAATTGGAAAATGACTGACGCCTGATAGAGTCAATACATACTCCAATGTAATTAGATACGTTATAGGCTGGTACGATGATTGAAACCTGCATACAGAAGTTATTTTTCAGGTAATA
Source organism: uncultured Porphyromonadaceae bacterium (assembly GCA_947177635.1). GTDB lineage: Bacteria > Bacteroidota > Bacteroidia > Bacteroidales > Muribaculaceae > UBA7173. The sequence continues at coordinate 36,389 of CAMWVQ010000002.1, forward strand.
ACTTTAACCTGCGTGCGATACCAAGAGGGATATGAAAGATTCGTCGAATCGCATACGTGGGCGCGAACCATATGTATCTGAAGATGAATTTTATATCGTCAACGTTTAGTTCACTTATCTTCTTTGAAATTGGCAAGAAAACATCCTGGAATTTGTTTTTATCAATTTCTGTATATGCCTTTCCAAATAGTTTTGATATGGCGATTCTGTTTTTGAATAGCTGATAATTATGAGTGTCTATATATACGGTTGCTCCTGTCGGATGACGGCGGTATACACTCACTACATTGTCCATACAGAATATTTTGCCGATTTGGCCGCAAGATAGAAATAGTGAAATATCTCCCATCACCGGCTTTTTAATCTGTGTTAAGCTTATGTACATTGGAGAACTATATACATCCCTCCGGAATAAAGTCGTCGCGGTCGGGACTGTCCATTTTTGGTACAGTTCTATAGGATTATATTCTCGATTCTCAAGATGTGCAAAAAAATCTCGAGATTCACCATTGCAATGCAACACTTGGGCTTTTGCAAAAACCAAAGTATAGTCCGGATGGGATTCAAGGAAATCGACCTGTTTTTGGAGCTTGAGGGGATCAGTCCAGTAGTCGTCACCCTCGCAAATGGCGATGTACTTGGCGCCGGTGGCGGTCAATGCGCCGGTGGTTATGCGCAGGAGTGAACCATCAAACTTTGAGTGTTGGTTTTCGGTCTCGTATATCGGGAGGATTATGTCGGGATATTTATCGGCATACTCTTTCAATATGGATGCCGTATTGTCAGTGGACGCATCATCATGCACGATTGCGACAAAGGGAAATTTCGTTTTTTGTTGAACAAAACCCTCCAGGGCGTCCTTTAGATATTTCTCGTGATTGTATGTTACGCATTTGATTGCGACTAATGGTTGTTTAGTCGCACAAAATGCTTCTATAGCATCGATTTGTTTTTTTGCAAATGGATTGATCTGCTTGTTCATAATAATTACGAGTCTTTTTTCCTTGGGAGCGGGGTTTATGACATAGTCCATTCCAGATGACCGATGTTATTTTCATCGATTATGATGTCGGTCTGATATTCCTGGGAAAGTTTTTTCAACCTCTGTATGATACCTTTGTTGGTTGAGCGTTTGGGCAATCCTCGATGTGCCTGGCAATCGTCCGATATAATCTCTATTGGATGGAGGTCTACGCTGATTTTCTTTTTAATGCAGGAAAAATCAACGATGAAGCTCTCCCAAACTTTAGGTTGTGTGAACAGCCCTTTCTTGCCGCCATCACTTCGGATGCTCATCACCTCGCCGACCCCGTCACATAATGCCCTCGATGTGCCGTATTTGTTGTAGAACTCTTCGGGCAGCGACGCCATCTGTTCATGTTGGAATATGAAATTGCCAAGGCCATAAAAGATTGCGCCATCATGGTACCTCTCAATTGCGCGAATAACGTGAGGTCCCGTGCATATCACGAATGTGGCTCCCGCTTCAATACATTTCCTTGATGCCTCCTCGATAAAATCCGGGGAACAGTCTTTGTCCCCGGCTTTAAACTGGTGGCTGTGAATATTTACGACCGTGATGTCTGCTTGCCTGGAACAATCCCTTACAGAGGATAAGAGACGATTCAAGTCAACTTTGTCAGGATGGGTCTCAACTGAAAAAGAAGAGCCTTTCTTTATGTTAAAACTCCCGAACATGTCGTAATCCGATTCGATGAGATATCCTTCTTTACGAGCCTGGTTGTGATATGAATTGACACCCATATTCTCCCCAATGCGCAGCAACTGAGAGAAATCTGATTCAGGAAGGGTGTAGATAGCCCTGTGTTTCAACGGGTTTACCCCGGGTCTGCCGCGAAATTCCATATTCTGAGGACCGGCTGCATAAGAATCGTGGAAGCTGGATGTTATTCCAACCATACCTAATCGACAATCCGGAGCCTCGATATAACATGGTCTGGCAGCTTCTGCCAAATTTCCGCCAGCACCACAGAATGGTATCATATTTGCGGCAAGAGCTGTCATTGTGGATTTCAGACCTTCCTCTGCAAAATCCATCGTGTGGTTATTGGCGATATTAAGTCCATTGAACCCAATTCTTTTCAAATCTGCTACTGCATTTGCCGGAACAGATGCGTAGCCTCCCCCGGGAAACAGATTCGCGTATGCCTGGCCCGACTTCACCGTAGTTTCAAAATTACCGATGATGAAGTCTTTTGCAATTTCGCCTGGCATGACCTGTGAGAAGTCAAACTGGGAGTGAAGCTGTCGTTGTATCATGATGTCCCCGACAATTATACCGGAGCATTTGGTTTCGTTGTTCATCTGCAGACGTTCTTTAGGAATTTGGCGGGACAGCCCGCGTATACCGAGTAGTCAGGCATGTCTTCAAGCAAAGTGGAGCCTGCACCAAGGATGCAATGGCTGCCGACATGCTTGACCTTGCCTGACACGACGGTGGCCCCCTGGCCAATGTGGGTGTTGTTCCCTATGCAGGAATACGCCCCGATCATGACATTGCCCGACACCAGGCAATTGTTTCCGACCGAGGCCGAATGTGCGATTACGGAATTTACGGTTACGACCGTGTTGTCGCCGACGCGAGAGTCCCCTTGGACGATTGACCCGGGCATGATCTGGACGCCGTTGCCAATCTCGCTGCGCCGTGATATGACGCAGGTCGGATGAACCAGTGCTGGGACTGTTCCACCCTTCTGGACTATCATCGTGTACAGACGTTCCCTGATTGCCAGGTCTCCCATCGAGAGCGCGAAGAATTCACCCTCCAGGGAATCCCGTTCATACAGGGACTGGAAGCTTCCTTTGATTTCGTGGCCGAAATAATACTCCCCTGTCCTGTCGTCGTTATAATGCAGCAGAGAATTTATCACGAAACCGCAATCCTCCGCCAGGTCCATGACAGTCACGGTGTTGCGTCCTATTCCAAGGATGTTCAGACTTTTCATCGCTCCAGGATGGTTCATAGTGCCTTATTTCTCACAGATGACAGATTTCCGTTTGCCGGATTTCAGGACGGGAATTTCCAGGACGTACTCAATCTCAACCACGGCATCCTCTCCGAAATAATTCCTGATTTCCGAGATGACCGCGCCGGAGATTGCGTCACGGGAGGCATCTCCCGGAATTACACGGACAAGATAGTTCCCTTTTGCCTTCTGCACGAACTGCCACTGCCGTATGCCGTCGATGTTCTTCAGTATCCTCGCCAGGGTCATCGGTGAGACCGGTTCATCCTTGGTGTTGTACACCAAATCCATGACACGGCCGTATATCCTTGACAGATAGGGAGTGCCGTCTTCCATCTTTTGCATAATACCGCAGTCCCCGTTCTCGTATCTGATCATGGGGAACGCGTAATTGTAAAGGTCTGTGATGACCAGCCTGCCAAGTTCTCCCGGTTCGGCTGGCTCGTCAGAATCCATTTTCAGCACCTCAAAGTAATACGACGGGGAGTTCAGATGGAAGATGCCCCCATCCTCTTTTGAGACGGATTGTTGCGCGAGGATGCCGTTCTCCTCATTGGCGTATTGTGAGATGATGTCACAGCCGAGATATTGCTCCACCAGTCCACGGGTCTCATCGTAGAGCGTCTCGGAGCCTGCGATGGCTATCCTCAGGAACGGGAGAGGTGGCAGGTGGTGGTCCCTGACATATTTTGCAAAGATGTCGAGGGTGGAGGCATATCCGCGGATGGCCACACATCTCTCACGTGACAGGGAATCGTAAAGTTCCTGGATCTTCTTTTCCGACAGGTCGGCGATGTTCCAGGCGATTATGTTCTCCCGCAACTGCTGAATCTTCCTCTTGTTCTGGTATTTAGACCAGATTCGCAGCTGCATCAGCTTGTCATGGGAGTTGAATCCGACAAGTTTGCCGTAAAACTTCAGCTCGGCCACTCTGCGACACCGCTTCCTGGAGTCCATCGGAATCGCAAACGGAGTACCTGTGGAGCCGGAGGTGCGCTGAATGGCGTACGGGGTCTTCTGCCAGGGCAGCACATCCTCGGGAATGAGGTTGCGATTGTGGTTCTCCGTCAGGAATTTCTTGTTTACTATCGGGAAATTGCCCAGGTTGGCCGGGTCGCAACCCCTGTATAAATCCGAATTCCTGACGGCATGCCTGAGCAATTCTCCCAGGGCTTTCTCCCGGCGGGTCTCGCTCTCGGCGAAACTGCCCATGTATGTCTTCCTGATGTCAGCGTACTCTCTGTAGACACGGCCTCCGTTTAACAGATCCTTGAGCCAGTATGTCCACCTGAGAAAGCGGGCGTATGTTTCAGCGGCGATGTTGTTCTTTGACATCAGTTGGCAGGGATTATTGTTTGACCATTGCGATTACACGTTCCACATCCTCCTGCGACAGGGCGTGGTGCATGGGGAGGCATATCACGGAGTCGGCCATTTTATGCGCCTGTGGCAGATTTTCCTTGGCGGCAGACGGGAGGCTGCGGTATGTGGAGAACTCCGAGATGAGTGGGTAGAAGTAGCGGCGGCCGAGGACTCCGGCTTCCTTCATCTTGAAATACAGCTCGTCACGGGTCATCCCGTACTTATCCGCGTCGATGAAGAGGGGGAAGTAGGAGTAGTTGTGGCGCACTCCGGGCATGTCGTCGAAGAAGCTCAGGCCCGGCACACCCCGCAGGGCCTCGCGGTAGGCCACGGCCACCTTGCGGCGCGCGGCTATCGCGTCGTCGACCTGGCGCAGGTTCAGCAGGCCGTAGGCGGCGCGCATCTCGTCGACCTTCGAGTTGATGCCCGGGGCCACGACCTCGGTCTCCCCGGCGAATCCGAAGTTCTTGAGGTAGTCGATGCGCTGCTTGGTCTTGGCGTCGTGCATCACGAGCGCGCCCCCCTCGATGGTGTTGTAGACCTTCGTGGCGTGGAACGACAGCGTCGACATGTCGCCGGCCTCCAGTATGCTCCTGCCGTCGACCTCCACGCCGAACGCGTGCGCCGCGTCATAGATGACCTTCAGCCCGTACTTGTCGGCGATGGCCTGTATGGCCTCCGTGTCGCAGGGCTTGCCGTAGACGTGCACCGGCATTATGGCGGTGGTCTTGGGGGTTATGGCCGCCTCTATGCGGGCGGGGTCGAGGTTTCCGGTGGCGGGGTCGATGTCGACGAACACCGGCTTTATGCCGTTCCACCACAGCGAGTGGGTGGTGGCCACGAAGCTGTAAGGGGTCGTTATCACCTCTCCGGTGATCCTCAGCGCCTGCAAGGCTGTGATCAGGGGCAGCGTGCCGTTCGTGAACAGGCTCACATACGGGACCTTCAGGTATTCGGCCAGGGCGGCCTCGAGCCTCTTGTGGAAGGAGCCGTTGTTGGTTATCCACTTGCTGTCCCAAATCTCCTTGAGCAGCGCGTGGAACTCCTCAAGGTCAGGAAGCAGCGGAGATGTCACAGTGATGTTCTCCATAATCTGGAATGGTGTCCGGGCAAACGCCCGTGGTGTTTTATTTTCTGATGTTCCTTATTTCTTCGATTTCCGGGAAGCGGAATATCCAGGCCCCCCCGAGGTAGACGACCGCCCCGACGGCGGTGGAGCAGGCGAGCGACAATGCGCCGTTGCCCAAGGCGTTGGCCGTCAGTCTTGCAGCTACGAACATCGCTCCTGCCAGCAGCAGTGTCGGAAGCAGGTCGCGCAACTGCGCGATGATGCTCATCCCGAGGAACTTCCCGTTGTAATGGGTATTCCACACCAGCGACAGCAAGGAGCTGCAGACGCTACCCCAGCACATCGCCTCCAGCCCCATGGGGATGGTGACGCAGAGTATGGCGACGCCCTGTATCTTCTTTATGACCTCCAGCCTGAGAAACAGGTCGCTGCGCCCCTTGACAATGAGGTAGTTGAGGTTTATGGCGTGGATGGGATACCACATACGGGAAAATGCGATTATGGATAGTAGAGACGCCGCGTATATCCATCTGTCTGTGTACAGCACATTTATCAATGGGAAGGCCACACTGCCTAATCCGAGGCAGAGAGGAAATATCACAAATGCCGCCAGTCGCAGAGTCCTGCGATAGCCGCTTTTCAAAGCCTCGTCATTGTCCTGAAGCTTGCATAATGTCGGGTATGTCACAGACTGGAGGATGCTTGTCGGAACCGTTGACGCGAGCTGTGTAAGGCTGGATGCACGATTGTAGAATGCGAGATCGGCTGATTTGTAGACCTTTCCGATAGTGATGGCGTATATGTTGCCGTAAAGGGTGTCAAGCAGTCTTGAGCCGAGCATTTTGGAACCGAAACCGAAGAATTCCTTGAAACTTTTCTTTGAGAACACGAAAGATGGACGCCATTTCACCTTACACCATACGAAAATGGATGTAATTATGGTTGAGGCAAGGTTTTGGAACACCAGTGCCCAGACTTTGAAGTCGAGATATGCGAGCAGTATTCCCACGCAACCTGATAATATCGCTCCCAGGATGTTGAATTTGGTCAGCGCCTTGAAGTTCATCTCAGCGTTTAACAATGTGCGCTGCACACCGACAATTGAGCCGATTACCAATCCTATGGATGTGACACGCAAAATGGATGACAGCTCAGCCATCCCGTAAAGATCAGCTGCCAAAGGCGCGCAGACAAACAGTATCGCGTAACAAACCAGAGCCACCACGATGGTGAACCAGTACACTGTGCTGCAATCCTCCTGCGTGCGGTCGATTTTTCGAATCAATGCAGCCGAGAAGCCGGAATCAATGAAAACTCCCGCGACTGCAGTGAAGACGGTCAGCATCGCAATCATACCGAATTGGTCAGGCATGATCAGTCGTGCCAGGATTATGGATATGACCAACGATATCACCTGGTTGGCCCCTTGCTCTCCGATGCGCCAGAGCACCCCGCTCACAGCCTTATGTTTCAGCGATTGACCGTCTGCCATTGTGTGTCGTTTCGTGAGCTGTCAGATTGCCTGGAGGAGGGAGGGGTGGATGAAAGGGAGGGCGATGGCGCAGAGGCCTTCGATTTCGACAACGACGTGCTTGTTGTTGCGGATGCGACGGGTGTAACCTGTGTAGCCCGCGAAAGGACCTGCCGTGATCTTGACGTGCTGGCCGATATGGAAGTCGGCTTTGCCGTAAATCTCACATTGTATTTCTGGATTGTCTGTCGTCAGGAGCCTGAAAAGGTTGAATTCCTCTGTTGAGATGGGTTGTATGCGGTCTGAACCCGGCAGCCTGTAAATCCAGAACGGCGATACCCCGTATCCCTCTCCCCTGCTTTCCTTCTCGAGGCGCATCGCCTCTTCCTCGGTTGCCTGAATCAGCAGAACCCGAGGTATTATATATTGTGAGGATGTCTGGGAGCTGTGGTCAGCTTTCCTGACATCCTTGCGGGGGGCGTAGACCGTCACACCGACGCTTTCGAGGAAAGCCTGTGTGCTGGCCTCGCTCCGGGTTTTAATCGCGTACCAATGTGGGGAAAGTTCCATTTTCGGGAATCAATAATAACTGCCAATGCAGATTCGACTGGATATTATCCAAGTTCCTCCCTGTGATGGCTGTCGCCTCGCAGGGAGCTGCAACTTGATTGATGCCGGCTTTGAAGCATTGTGGCTTTTTCCGGCTCCCGTCATCTCCAAATACATGGGCTCTGTCGGCAATCTTGGCTTTAACTCTCAGTCTTCCAGTGATGTAAATTTATTCTCTCATTTGAGAGAGTTAAAGCGACTGCAAAATTACAAACAAAAATTTAAATAATCAAATATTTCAATGTACAGGAGATATAATTGCCGTGACATAATTTGTCCAGGCAGACCAAAGTTTTTGGAGAGGTATCATAAATGTTAAAAATTAAATAAAATTTTATAGAGTCAATTATTTGCCTTAATTTTGGCAAAAATCATAAAAATATATCAATATCTCGTTTTACAACTTGACACGTTTCACAATAATTTACTCACAATGAATTCCAAATTTCAAGCTTTGAGGGCCCTCAAAGCTTATGACGCCGTCGGCGTCATAAGAATAATCCTTATTGGTTTGTTTTTTAACACATTATTCCCCCTGTATTCCCAGTCCACTGTAGGGTTGGCCGATTCCGACCAGCTTTCAACATTCAGTGAAGTCCGGTTGCCCGGAGATGCCACATCAACCGCCACTTATGCCAGCCTGGAGGCTTTGTGGGAGATGGATATGTCTCAGGCCGGGGGTGGTGATGGGCGCAATGACGCCAATCAAAACAACCATAACCTCTTTGTCATAGACAACATAGTTTATGTGTATGTCGAGAAGTACCAGGTTCCGGGAGAGACAATAACCTTGAGAAGATTCGATGTCGCCACAGGCGAGGCGTTGTCCGACCTGCATTCTGATTTTTCCGGAGAGCTTGCCAGCACCTCGTTTCAGCATTATGTGATGCCTGATGAGGCGGGTCATATCGCAGTAGTTGGCTTGAAGGCAATCCCTTCCGGGACAGAGATGTCACTGGTTATACAGGTGTATGACCGTGATCTTGAATATATCACAACCATCAGTCCCAAGTTTGAAGAAACCGAAATCGGACATCATTTCCTCCCCCAATATGAATGGCTGGGAATAACCGGAGACCTGCTTTCAGGCGACTTCAGCCTTTCGATTGGCTGCTGGCATTTCTGGGGCAATAGGACGGGAGAATTTTATTATCCCTCACTGTGCAGATTTGTTTTATCAAAAGGAGAGGCAAATCCTGAAATCGAAGTGACTCGTTATGATTCAGGTGGATATGAGTTTGAGACCCGCTCATACACATCGATTGGCTCCCCGTGGAAAGGTATGCTGTTCGTCGCGGAAGCGGATGATAACTGCCATCTTGTGCAAGGATTCGGCACAACAGATGTTCCGACGGGTCATTCCCCTATCCTGCTCTACAAAAACAATGGCGACCTACAGTCGGCTTCGGCCCAGACTCCATATCCGATTTTCAACCAGCTCGAAACGCTTTCTGCCCCCGAACTGGCATACCGTGACACCCATTGCTTCGGCGCGTTTCCCGTTAAAGCCGGAGACGAGACCTTCCTGGTATTGCCATATTCGCGCAATGCGTCAGAGGGCACGAAATTCAAGCTCGCACACTGGAATGATTGTTCATCCTTTTCATCGCTAAGTCCTCTGTGGGAATTCCCGACATCCGCCAATCATTTTACACCTGACAATGAGAGATACGAGACTTTACGGCCGAAAGTGGTCTCGACAACCGGTGAAATCCAAGCCCGCTACCCTGACAGGCGTGCAGCCGGTTTAAATTCCCGGGCAACAACGATTTTCGCTTATATGCCAAGCTCCATCCTCGGTGCATATAGACTATCTCTTGATGATGACTCTGTCGCGACGGGGATTGATGCCCTTACAGAAGATGTGCATAATGTGGATTTTTCAATCAGAGACAGAGTTCTGTATATCGATGCTGTTGGAAAAACAGTGAATGTGGAAATTGCATCCGCAAGCGGAACAGTGGTTTTTGAATCGATTCTCGTTGGAGATACGCCCGGACACATAAATCTCAGACACTGTCCTCCGGGTGTTTACATACTCCGTCTTGGCAACGAGTCCCGCAAGATAATGCTGAACTGAAACCGGAAAGACGCGGTCAGGCATATGGTTGCCTGGCCGCGTCTTGGTCATATGGAAATGATAAAGGAATACTTGGGATGATGCAAGGAGGTCACGCGAGCTCGCCGCGCATCGAATCCTCGAATGCCGAGAGGGCAGCCTTTGCGCCCTCCCCCATCGCTATCACGATTTGCTTGTAGGGGACATTGGTGACATCGCCGGCAGCGTAGACACCCTTCACCGAAGTGCGGCAACGTTCGTCTACGATTATCTCTCCTATGCGAGTCATTGGCAGGAGATCTTTGAACGGCGCACTGTTGGCCGTCAGCCCAATCTGAACGAACACTCCCTCCACCGGATATGTCGTTTCCTCCCCCGTCACTCGGTCCTTGACCTTAATCCCGGTAACCTTCCCCGGGTCGCCGACAACTTCCAATACTTGGGTGGAGGTGTGGATTGATATGTTCTCTGTTGATTTCGCTTTCTCCTGAAGGACGCCGTCAGCCTTGAGCGTATCCATAAATTCAAAGACATCGACCGACGGACAGATTCCCGCCAGGTCGAGAGCCGCTTCGATTCCGGAGTTGCCTCCACCAATCACAGCCACCCTCTTCCCCGCGTAGAACGGGCCGTCGCAATGGGTGCAGAACGCCACCCCCTTCCCAATGTGCTCCTCCTCTCCGGGTACATTGAGCTTGCGCCAGCCTGCCCCAGAGGCCACAATCAGTGCCGGAGCCGAGAAAGTTTCCTTTCCGCAGGAAACCGATTTCTTCCCATCCTCGAACGTGACGGAATCCACATTGCGATTTTCAAACACATCGATAGGATAAGCCGACAGATGCTCCTTTATATCCGCCGCGAGCTTCGGGCCTGTGGTCTCAGCCACAGATGTCAGGTTCTCGATACCCATAGTCTCCTTGACCTGACCGCCGACTGCCTTTGCGACGACTGCGGTTCGGAACCCCTTGCGGGCGGAATATATCGCGGCTGTGGCTCCGGCCGGGCCGCCTCCCACTACCACCACGTCATACTCCCTCTCGACCGGAGCCTCATCTCCTGGCTCTCTGGAGCCATAAATCGCCTCCAGCTTGTCAAGCAGGTCGCCCAGGGTTGAACGCCCGACACTCAGCACATTGTCACCGGCATATACCGTCGGGACAGACTGAATGTTGAGGGACTCGACAAGTTGCGGCACTACCGATCCGTCAATCACCTCATTCTCGATGTCTGGATTCAGAAGTGAGATGACGTTCAAAGCCTGCGCCACATCCGGACAGTTCGTGCATGTCAGTGACACGAATGTCCGCAGTTTCACCGGGCCGTTCAAGGCTGCGATTCTCTCGCGCAAGGAGTCGTCAGGTATGTTTTTCCCCTGTCCGTCAGCGTTGAGCACCGCCAACAGCAGAGTCGTGAACTCGTGGCCATTGGGAATCCCGCAAAAGCTCACCCCGGTGGGTTTCCCGTTCTTCAGGATTTCAAATGAAGGTGCATCAACTTCTGCGGTCACGGATTCGAATGAGAGTTTCGGAGAGGACGACGCTACATCTTTCAGAAACTCCTTCATATCCTTCATGCCGTCTGACTCACCTTTCGCGGCCATACGGAAAGTGATGTCGGATTTCAATCCGGCGAATATCCCCTTGAGCTGGCTGAGTATATCTTGGTCTAACATATGATATGTGTGCTTATAATGATGTGTAAAAAACAACCCGGATAATTCGAAATCGTGTGAAACGGTGGATTATCCGGGTTAAGTCATCTGCGGGCTATTCTCGCCACCTCGCTTCGGATGGTTAGATTTTGCCTACGAGGTCTATGCTGGGTTTCAGTGAAGCCTGTCCCTGCTTCCACTTGGCGGGGCATACCTCGCCGTCATGGGTTGCCACGAACTGGGCGGCCTCTACCCTTCTGAGCAGCTCCTCGGCGTTACGGCCGATGCTGTTGTCCTGAATCTCCACAAGCTTGATAAGCCCTTCGGGATTGCTGACGAATGTGCCACGGTAAGCCATTCCGTCCTCCTCGATCATCACGCCGAACGCACGGCTGAGCAGTCCGGTGGGGTCGGCCAGCATAGGATACTGGATTTTCTTGATGCTGTCGGAAGTGTCGTGCCATGCCTTGTGGACAAAGTGAGAGTCGGTGCTGACAGAGTAGACCTCCACACCAAGTTTCTTGAAATCCTCATACTTATCCGCCATGTCTTCCAGCTCTGTGGGACATACGAAAGTGAAGTCTGCGGGATAGAAAAAGAAGATGGCCCATTTGCCGAGGACATCTTTGTCAGTTACGGTTTTGAACTCCCCGTTATGGAAGGCCTGCACCTTGAATTCAGGGATGTGGGTGTTGATAATTGATTCCATATTTTATAGTCAGGTTTTTGGGATTTTCTGTTTTCATCCATAAAACATATCGCGACGCTGAAAGGTTCACATCCCCCCTGCCCCGGTATCCTGTCACCGCTTGGCGCAATTTTTTTCGTGTAAAACTAATTTTTTAGTTGCGTAACTAAAAAATTAGTTTTACCTTTGCTGCGTCAACATAATCAAACAGACATATGCCCCAATCATCAAACAGACCCGGACGCAAGCCTGTCGCGCTCACCGAAAAAGAGATGGCCGTGATGAAAATCCTATGGACACATGGCCCTATGTTCGTTCGTGAGATGCTCGAATACTATCCCGACCCCAGGCCTCATTTCAACACTGTTTCCACCACTGTCAGGATTCTTGAGGATAAAGGCCATATCGGCCACGAGGTGATAGGCTCGTCACACCGTTACCACGCGGTTACCCGGCAGGAGCAGTTCCGCGACCGTTCGTTCCGCGACCTGGTGGCAAACTTCTTCAACAACTCTTACAAGTCGGCGGTCTCGGCGCTTGTCGAGGAGGAGAAAATCTCAGTGGAGGAGTTGCGACAGATTCTCGACCTTGTGGAACGCCGCTCGGAGGAGAATGCGAAAGTAGACAACAATTAAAAGACAGCCTTATGGGACAGCTTCTTGCCTACTCTTTGACCTCTGCGATATTGTTGGCCTGCCTATATCTGGTTTACAAATGGATTCTCTCCTCTGAGAATTACCATAAGGTCAACCGTCTCGTGATATGGTCAATTTATCTCGCCGCCCTCGGACTTCCCTCATTCTGGAAAGCAATTCACGGCATCTTCGCGGCTACCTCCGCCCCGGCGGCCGTCACGATTGACGTCGAAGCGATTGCCGTGGTCGGAATGATTGTCGACGAACCTTCCTCAACTGCAATCTGGCTTCAGGCCGCCATCTGCCTCTATGTTGCCGGGATGGCAGTTGTCTCCGCGCTGACCTTGGTGAACTTCGGGAGATTGTATGGAATAATCCGCCGTGGCGAGAAAATCAGGGTCGATGGAAAGACCGTGGTTCTTACCGAGGATGACGGCATCGCCCCTTTCAGTTTCTGCAAGACAATCGTTGTGCCGCGAAAAGACTTCCGCCAGTACGGGCCGATGATAATGCTCCATGAGAAAAGCCACGTGGAATTCCATCATTGGATTGACCTGCTGTTCGCCCAGGGGGTCTGCATCCTCCAGTGGTTCAACCCGGCTGCGTGGCTTCTGAGGGAAGAGATGAAGGCAATACACGAATACCAGGCTGATGACCGGGTCATAACCGCCGGGGTAAATGTAAAGGAATATCAGATGCTATTAATAAAAAAGGCTGTCGGCGCGAGATTCCCGTCACTTGCCAACAGCCTGAATCACAGTAAACTTAAAAAACGTATCACTATGATGTACAATCAAAAGACATCGCGTCGCAGGGCATTGCGTCCACTGCTTCTGCTCCCCGCGCTTGGGGCTGCGTTCTGGATCTCGCAACTTCCCGCTGTGGCCTCGGCGTTATCAGCCGTCTCTTCCACAGAGCTGTCAGCCGAGGTATCCGGCGGCAAAGTTAGCGAAAATACTCCTGACAGACAAATTGCGGTCGCGCCGCGCCCTGTAGCTGAAGCGAAAGTGTCAAAAATCGCCGCCCCCACATCCGTGGGAGCCTCCGCCTCGGTTGAACCCAGGCAAAAGACGGAGGGGAAAAGTGAAAGTCCTGCCACCTCGACCGTTGTCGAACAGATGCCCGAATATCCCGGCGGGATGCGTGCGATGATGGATTTCATCATCGCAAACATCGAGCGTCCCGAAGGCACCGATGACATCAACGGACGTGTCGTGCTGAAATTCGTCGTTGAGAAAGATGGTTCAATAGGCGATGTGCAGGTTCTCAAGTCTCTTGATTCCCGTCTTGACGCCGAAGCTATCCGAGTGGTTAAATCCTTCCCGAAATGGATTCCAGGCAAGACTGACGGCAAGAATGTCGCTGTCTGGTATGCCCTCCCTGTGACTTTCCGCTCGGTGGGTGATGATGCCGCCGCAGCAAAACCGACCGCCGGAGGCAGCTCTTCGACAACGGTATCCACCTCCGTCACCACCACCACTGACGATTCCGGCAAGACATCCACATCAACTGTCCGTGTCCTCGGCTACACCAAGGATGGCGACGAACCGGTATACGTCATATCCTCCCCTTCCGGTCTTCCTGACAATACTGTTTATTATGTCAACGGCGAACGATATGACGGCGACCTGTCATCCATCCCGCCTTCCGACATCGAATCTATGTCAATTGAGAAAAGAGACAAGAATGCCACTGTTATCCGCATAGATCTTAAAAAGAAATAAAACACTGAGACATACACTAATACCGGCCGCGTCGCTGCAGAGATTGCAGCGACGCGGTTATTTTGGGATATATGTTAGGTATTAGTTATATGTTAGTTATTAGTCATACGTGCCTTTTGCTATATTGTCAGTCGTCAAGGAGAGGGGCGAGGTGGATCAGGTCTGCTTCCCTGAGGCCGCATGCGGTGATTGGACGAGCCTGGTTGAGGTCATTCAGATAGACCGGAGGGGCGGGATTGTAATCAGGTGATACAAGAGACAATGTGTCGACCACCATCGGTGATTCTATTGACGCCAGTTGCATCGCGGTAGGGAAAAGTGATTTCTGGGGGGAAACCCTTCGCGATGAATTCCTGCACAGGGCTTCGTGCATTTCCGGATTCTCGGTTGCCAGTCTCGGCGAGAGCCATACCAGACTTGCCTGATGGATTTGCCAGTATGTCGGCACCGGGGACGCGTGGAGGAAGCGGTGGCGCTCATCGTCGAAGATGTCCTCGCCGTGGTCAGCCGCGTATAGCAATGCCGCCCGACACTCTTCCTGCTTGAGACGGGATATAAGGGAATGCAATATGAAATCAGTGTAGAGGATGGTGTTGTCGTAGGCGTTTATCAGCTGGTCGCGGTTCGACAATCTGGCATCTATCGCGTCATCGGGTTTGAAGCGGGAGAACGTTTTGGGATAACGGTCCTGATATTTGAAGTGTGAGCCGTAGGTATGTACTACAATCAGCTGTTTGCGCCGCAATGTGTCTCCGAGAAGCCGGTCGACTGGAGCCAGCACCGCCTCGTCGTATGGATGCGTCTCGAGGTTGTCGCCTGCAATATAGATAGTGGTGTCGGCTTCATTGCCGAAATGTTCGGTGAACGACCGGTTGGGAAGCTGGTTAGAGATGAATGCGGTGGAGAATCCTGCCTCCTTGAATGCAGTGATGATGCTTTTGAAGTGGGATATGGAGTCGAAATTCTCCGCATTCGCGAAGCTGATTAGCATCGGCACACTTTTATGGGTGGTGTTTGATTCCGAAATCGATTTCGGGAAGAACACCACTCCCTCCTCCTTGGCCAGATATGGGTTGGTTGGCCTGTCATACCCGCCGAGCTGCCAATTGTCACCTCGGGCTGTCTCACCGATGACGAATATGTATGCCTCCCGTTCCTCCGGATTGCCGTTGAAGACGGCCTTGTATGAGAAGGCGGCAGACAACTCCTCGTGTCGCTCCGTGTCGCTGTAACGGCGGAAAGCCTCAACCATATTGGATATGGCGTTTACGGGGAATGTCTCGTGAATGAAACTATACCCTTTGACTGTCAGCACGGCGGCCGCTGAAAGAATGATTCCGGCCAAGGTGAGGATACCTCCGGTCACACCCATTTTTCTGCGGAAGTGACTTTTGACTACGGATTTTTTAATGGCCGCGCATATGCCCCATACGATAGGTGGCACATATAATGCCAGAACAACCCCCATCGCCGCCATAAGATTCCCCAGAAGTTCGGTGGCTTCCGAGACATTCGTGGTTACAACATTCAGGAACATGTCCACGGCTATCACCGATCCTCCATAAAGATAAAGCAGGACTATCTGGAATGCCGCGAAAAACATGAAGGGAATCATCAGCAGAGCCTGTATGCCTGTCCGTTTGCAGGCTGCCATCGACAGCAGGTAGACGCCAAGAGGGAGTATGATGTTGGTGGCCGCGCTCAGGGCCGAGACCGGCTCGGTTATGCTCAAGACCACGTTTGGCACAATGAGAGCCACCGGTACCCATATGGCGAGCCATCGCGCGTCATCGAAAAACCTTTCCAGCGGTGAGATTATTTTTTCTTTGAAAAACATTGAGATGAATGTCCTTTAATCATTAGGCTTTCTGGAGTCAGAAAGCTTCATTTATCCCGAAGTTGATGGATTGGGAATGTTTGCCGATGCCGAAGTCGACCCTCACATTGACCTTCTTTTTGAACTCCCACCGGTATCCTATGCCATATGACGGGAGAAGCGTGTGCCATCCTACTTGGTTGAGATGGCTGAACACAGTGCCGACACCGCCCCAGATGACAATGCCGTTGCGCCTCCAGATGTGCTGGCGCAACTCGACGAGGATATCAGCCTCGTTCTTGTCGCGGTAACGCCCCTCGTAATATCCCCTGATGGCGTTACCTTTGTCGAGGGTCGGCAGCATCCCCCACGGCACATCGCCATAAGACGCGGCTCCATGGAGTCTGCATGCCAGCACTCCGGAAGACCATACCTGGCGATAGTACATCGCCGAAACTTCGGTCATGGAGAAAGCGTGTCGGTTGCCCATGAAGCGTGGAAAGAACTGTTGGTGCAGCCCGATGTAATATCCTTTTGAAGCGTTCGAGGCAAGGTCGCGTGTGTCGATTGAGAAAACAATGCCGAGCCCATAGCAGAACACCTTTGTGTCTTCCCCATTCCATAATTCCGGCCTCTCCATTTTTGTGGCCTTCTGATAATTGAAATTCGCCGAAGGCCCGAGGAAAATGCTGTGGGGAAGCTTCCAGAGAAATTGCATTGTCATCGCCGACTCCAGAAGGGTGTATTTGCTCTCGTTCTCCTTGTTGAAGCCATTCTCATAGCCGATTCCCCAGAATTTAAGCGGGAAATGACAGAAGTTGGCGTCATAGACTATTCTCATCCGGTCGGCCGGGAATATGTGGTTTCCCCTTATGCCGAAATTGTAAAAGCCGGTGACAGACCCCTCCGCGTATATCGAGATGTCGCTGCGCGGAGTCAGGGAGTCACGGCGCGTCTTGTACAGCCCGGAGACAAGCCCGGCTATTTCAAAAGATGTGGACGCCGAATAGCTCGGGCCGCCGATCACAGAGATGTCGAACTTCTTTTCAGGCTTCTCGGCGTTGGTCTGCCCGAAATAGTCGATGACTTTCTGTATGATGTTTCGGCGGGGCTTGGTCTCAGCCGGAATTGAATCCTGGATGACGATATTGCAGGAATCTGTCTGGTTGGCGCATCCATTCCCCGCCGATGCCACGCAGGCTGATACACCGATTGTGGCGGCTGTGACAAAAATCCTCAATGGTTTCGGTAACTTCATGCAAGGGGGTGATGAGTGTTGACAAATTCGCGGCAAAGTTACGAATTTTGCTAAGATTAAACAAACACCTCCCCTCGCGTCAGGATGGCGTAAAGGGAGGTATTTGTGGTAGATATGTCTATATGCGGGGATTTACAACAGCTTGACAGAGCGGCTTATGAAGGCTGACAGGTCTGCCCCTTTCAGCAGGCCGTTGCCAAGCAGCGCGAGGTCGACGAGCTGGCGGATGACCGGCTGGGCGGACGCATATCCGGCAATCAGTTCGGTCTGTTCCTTGCGGTCTTTCTCTACTGCAGTCATCAGCTCCTGAATCTGTTTTTCCTGTTCGGCAGTGGGCTTGTTGTCCTTGACCTCCTTGTTGATTTCTTCGATTTTAGAGTTCGATTCATTGATGGAGGACGCCAGAGGTGAGAGTTTCCCCTCAAGTGCCTCTTTGGCGGCAGTCGAGATTCTGGCGACAACCGGCTGGTCAACGTTGACGGTGAGGTTGTAGCTGTCAGGCATCTCTCCGTAGAAGTTCATTCCAGGCTGCATCGCCGCCATCTCTTTCATACGGCGCATGTATTCGTTCTGCGTGATGACGATAGGCGCACCGCTCTCACCCATAGCCTCGAATGTGACGAAGAACTGGGCTTTCTCCACTTTGGGAAGCTGGGAGTTGAAGAGTGTGGTCAGCATGTCGCGCTGTTCCGATGTGAGGTCTGCGCTCTTCTTGTCTGCCTTGGGGATGAGGTTCTCCACGACATCAGAGTCAACCCTGACAAAACGGCTCTTTTCGATTTTCTGTTCAAGCAGTCCTACGAAGTGGCTGTCGAGCTGACCGTCCATGAGAAGCACAGAGTAGCCCTTCTCGTTGGCTGCCTGTATGTAGGTGTACTGCTCGGTGGGGTTTGTGGCGTAGAGGAACACCAATGTGCCATCCTTGTCGGTCTGGGCGGCCTCGATGAGTGTCTTGTATTCTTCGATGGTGTAATACTTCCCGTCGGTGGCCTTGAGGAGGCAGAACTTCATGGCCGCGTCGCGGAACTTGTCATCCGTCAGCATGCCGTATTCGATAAAGAGGCGGATGTCGTCCCACTTGGCCTCGAAATCCTTGCGGTCGGCCTTGAAGAGGTCTTCCAGGCGAGATGCAACCTTCTTGGTGATGTAACCTGAGATTTTCTTGACCGCAGAGTCGCTCTGCAGGTAGCTGCGCGACACATTGAGGGGGATGTCGGGGGAGTCGATGACGCCCTGGAGCAGCATCATGAACTCAGGCACCACCCCTTCGACAGAATCGGTGACGAATACCTGGTTGCAGTAAAGCTGGATGCGGTTTTTCGTTACCTCGAAATTGTTGTGGATTTTCGGGAAGAAAAGCACCCCGGTCAGGTTGAAAGGATAGTCCACGTTGAGGTGAATCCAGAACAACGGGTCATCCTGGCCCGGATAGAGGTCGTGATAGAAGTCTGTATAGTCCTTGTCGGTCAGGTCGACGGGCTTCTTCATCCAGAGGGGCTCGGTGGAATTGACGACCTTGTCGCGGTCGGTGTCGACCATCTTGCCGTCTTTCCATTCCTGTTCCTTGCCGGATACGACAGGCACGGGGAGGAAACGGCAATATTTCTTGAGGAGCGTGTCGATGCGGGCCTGTTCGAGGAACTCGGCGTTCTCCGGGTCGATATGGAGGATGATGTCGGTGCCACGCTCTTTCTTGTCGGCAGCCTCCATGGTGAACTCAGGAGAACCGTCGCATTCCCAGCGCACTGCCTCTGCCCCATCCTTGTATGAGAGGGAGACAATCTCGACTTTGTTTGCCACCATGAACGCCGAATAGAATCCGAGGCCGAAATGGCCGATTATGGCGTTGGTGTTGTCTTTGTATTTCGCCAGGAAATCCTCCGCGCCGGAGAATGCTATCTGGTTTATGTATTTGTCGATGTCTTCGGCGGTCATTCCGATTCCGTGGTCTGAAACGGTAAGCGTCCCGGCCTCCTTGTCGACTGTCACTTTGACTTTCAGTTCTCCAAGCTCCCCATTGAACTCTCCGAAAGAAGAGAGGGTGCGGATTTTCTGAGTGGCGTCAACAGCGTTTGACACAAGCTCGCGCAGGAATATCTCGTGGTCGCTGTAAAGGAATTTCTTGATTACCGGAAAGATGTTCTCGGTTGTTACTCCGATAGTGCCTTTTGTTGTTGCCATTTGATATGTTATGTTTTTGGTTTCGTCACTGATGCGGGGGATGCGCGGGGCGATGATTCGTCGCCTGTGTTGTCGCGGTCTCCTCGCAATAATAACAAACTGCAAAAAAAATGCCAATCGCGAAGATTGGCATTTTTATATAATATTTGTTAAAGCGTGTCAGTCCCCGTGTCAGTTGGCAGGGGATTCCTCGGGGGTGTCGGCGACTTCAGGGGCAGCGGATGCCTCCTCGGCTTCCGCTGCAGCGTCAGGCTTTACTACTGAGGTCAGCACCTTGTCAGCCTCCTTGTCGTAGTCAACCTTGATGGTGTCGCCCGACTTAAGTTCGGAATTGATGATGAGTTCCGCCAGAGGATCTTCGAGGTATTTCTGGATAGACCGCTTGAGCGGGCGGGCGCCATATTGCTGGTCATAACCCTTGGTGGCGATGAATTCCTTCGCCTCGGGGGTGATGTCGAGGGTGTAGCCCATTATCTCAAGGCGGTTGCGGAAGCCACGAAGCTCGATGTCGATGATTTTGAAAATCGCTTCTTTGTCAAGAGAGTCAAACATGACGATGTCATCGATTCTGTTCAGGAATTCGGGGGCGAACGCCTTGTTGAGGGCCTTTTGGATTACCGACTCATTGTATTCCTTCTCCTTGGCGGCATCTCTGGTGGCGAAGCCTACCCCTGCCCCGAAATCCTTTAGCTGGCGTGTGCCGATATTCGAGGTCATTATTATCAGGGTGTTCTTGAAGTCGATGTGGCGGCCGAGGCTGTCAGTCAGGCGTCCCTCGTCAAGAACCTGCAGCAGGAGGTTGAATACATCGGGATGGGCCTTCTCGATTTCATCAAGAAGAACAACCGAATAGGGTTTGCGGCGCACTTTCTCGGTGAGCTGTCCACCCTCCTCATAGCCGACATATCCCGGAGGCGCACCCACCAGTCGGCTTACGGTGAACTTCTCCATGTATTCGCTCATGTCGACACGGATGAGTGTGTCGGCACTGTCAAAAAGATATTCGGCGAGTTTCTTCGCGAGATGGGTCTTGCCGACTCCGGTCGGGCCGAGGAACATGAATGTTCCGATGGGCTTGTTGGGGTCTTTGAGGCCAACCCTGTTGCGCTGGATGGCCTTGACAATCTTCTCGATGGCCGCGTCCTGGCCGATGATGTCACCCTTGAGTTTGGGAGCCATCTCTCTCAGGCGTGAGCCTTCAGCCTGGGCGATTCGCTGCACCGGCACTCCGGTCATCATCGCCACGACCTCTGCCACCCGGTCTTCATCCACCGTGACTTTGTCGGCCTCAAGCTGCTTTTCCCAACGTTCGTTGGCCTGGGCAAGCTGCTGTTTGAGGTTTTGTTCCTTGTCTCGGAATGAGGCGGCTTTCTCGAAGTTCTGCGACTGGGCGGCTGCAAGTTTCGACGCTCCAGCCTCGACGATTTCCTTCTCAAGCTGCTCGATTTCCTGCGGTACGACGATATTGGTGATATGGGCGCGCGAGCCCGCTTCGTCAAGGGCGTCGATTGCCTTGTCGGGGAAATTGCGGTCTGAGACATAACGCTCGGTGAGGCTCACGCAGGCTTTCAGGGCATCGTCGGTGAAGCTCACATTGTGGTGGGCCTCATACTTGTCCTTTATGTTGTTGAGAATCTGGAGTGTCTCCTCTGGGGTGGTGGGTTCGACCATCACCTTCTGGAAGCGGCGTTCGAGCGCGCCGTCTTTCTCGATGTTCTTTCGGTATTCGTCAAGTGTGGTTGCGCCGATACACTGTATCTCGCCTCGGGCCAGCGCGGGTTTCAGCAGGTTGGCCGCGTCCATCTGTCCGGCGGAGTTGCCGGCTCCCACGATTGTATGAAGCTCATCGATGAAGAGAATCACGTCAGGATTCTTCGACAATTCGTTGAGAATCGCTTTCACCCTCTCCTCGAACTGACCGCGGTATTTGGTGCCGGCCACCAGGGAGGCCATGTCGAGCGAGACCACCCTCTTGTCGAAGAGGATGCGTGACACTTTCCGCTGCACGATGCGCAGGGCGAGTCCTTCGACGATGGCCGATTTGCCCACGCCGGGCTCCCCTATCAGTACCGGATTGTTTTTCTTGCGGCGGCTAAGAATCTGGGCGAGACGCTCTATCTCGACCTCGCGGCCAACCACCGGGTCAAGACGGCCGTCTTCGGCGGCACGCGTCATGTCGTTGCCGAACTTGTCGAGGGTCGGCGTGTCGTTGTTGCCGCGTGCTTTCGCCGCCTGGCGGGCGTTGCGGTCTTCTGCCGGACGCTGCCTGGAGGATGGCCCCTGGCTGCGCTCCTCCTCCTCTTCCTCATCCTCCTCGTCGGTGAACCCGGCTCCTGCACGCGGCGCGTCGGCCTTGTTCTGGAGGAGGGCCAGCAGGGAGGGGTAATCTATCCCGGCCTGGCGGAAAGGCACGATGAAGTTCATCCTCTGCACCTCGGGGTTGTGGAGGATAGCCAGGAGCAGGTGGATGGCGTCGACCGATTCGCTCTTGAGCATGCGCGCCTCAAGCACGGAGAGCTTTATGAGACGGTTGCAGAGGTCGCTGGCGGTCACGTCGCCCCCTATCCTCCCCGACGATGCGTCGAAGAGGGAATCGTCGAGTTGCTGGCGCAGCTGGTAGACCGAAACGTTGCGGGATATCTTTTCCAGGAGGGAAAACACCGGGGAACCGGTGTCGCCGAGAATCGCCAGGAACATATGCTCGGGATTGATTATGTCGTTGTTGTGGCGCACAGCCTCTTGGCGGCTGAGTTCCAGGATATTTTTCAGTTGTTCGGTGAAGTTGATGTCCATTTATCTCCTTTCTTAAATTGAAAATGGATTCTTTGTTTCGTGGATATGTTACTTTTAAACGGCAAAGAGTGTGCCAAATTGTATTCCACTGATTTGCCCGCAGGCTTAAAAATCCTTAAATGAAACGTGTCGTACTTATCGGAAATTATTTCTGATGCAAATATAACAATTCTTTCGGAAAAAATGACTATCTTTGTAAGTTATTTCGGCGGAGCGGCGCCTCCCCCGAAACCTCTCCCTTCTCCCGCGTGACGGGACAAAGCGCTAATTCTTACAGCTTTAACTATATTATGCTCGACGAAGACCGCATTATAAAGATTAACATTGAAAACGAAATGAAGTCGGCCTACATCGATTATTCGATGTCGGTTATCGTTTCGCGTGCCCTTCCCGACGTCCGCGACGGACTCAAGCCCGTACACCGCCGTGTGCTTTACGGTATGAACGTGATGGGCAACACCTCAGATAAGGCCCACAAGAAGGCTGCTAACGCTGTCGGAGAGGTTATGGGTAAGTATCACCCCCACGGCGACTCCTCGATTTACGGTACTATCGTCCGTATGGCCCAGTGGTGGGCGATGCGCGAGTGTCTCGTTGACGGCCACGGCAACTTCGGTTCAATCGACGGCGACGGCCCCGCTGCCATGCGCTACACTGAAGTTCGTCTCCAGAAAATCGGCGAGGAGATGCTCCGCGACATCGAGAGCGAGACCGTTGACTTCCAGCCGACCTATGACAACGCCCGCAAGGAGCCTGTCGTGCTCCCCACCCGCATCCCCAACCTGCTGGTCAACGGCGCGTCAGGTATCGCCGTGGGTATGGCGACCAATATGCCGACCCACAACCTGACCGAATCGATAAACGCCTGTGTGGCTTATATCGACAACCCCGAAATCACAATCGCCGACCTGATGAAGTTCATCCCCGCCCCTGACTTCCCCACAGGCGGAACAATCTTCGGGACCAACGGGGTCAAGGAAGCCTACGAGACCGGACGTGGCCGCATCGTGATTCGTGCCAACGCCGACATCGAGCAGGAGAAAGACCATGAGGTGATTGTCGTGCATGAGATTCCTTATGGTGTAAACAAGGCCGAACTCATTAAATATATAGCCGAGCTTGTAAATGAGAAGAAGCTCGAAGGCATAGCCGACCTAAACGACGAGAGCGACTACAAGGGTATGCGCATCGTAATCAAGCTTCGCCAGGACGCCAACGCAAACGTTGTCCTGAACAAGCTTTACAAGATGACCCCGATGCAGTCGACATTCTCTGTCAACAATGTCGCCCTGGTCAACGGCCGTCCTCGTCTGCTCAACCTCAAGGAGATTGTAGGGGCCTTTGTCGACCACCGTCACGATGTGGTCATCCGCCGTACGCAGTTCGAGCTGCGCAAGGCCCAGGAACGCGCACATATCCTTGAAGGTCTGATTATCGCCTGCGACAACATCGACGAGGTAATCAAGATTATCCGCCACGCGGAATCCCCCGATGCTGCCCGTCAGACCCTGACCGAGCGCTTCGGGCTGACCGAGCCCCAGACTCAGGCTATCGTAGACATGCGTCTGCGTCAGCTCACCGGCCTGGAGCAGGACAAGCTCCACGCGCAGTATGAAGACTTGAAAAAGCTCATAGCCCGTCTGGAACTCATCCTCAACGATGATTCAGTATGCCGCAACGTGATAAAGGATGAACTTCTCGAAATCCGCGACCGCTTCGGCAATGAGCGCCGCACTAAAATCGAATATGCCGCCGGCGATTTCAACGCCGAGGATTTTTATGCCGATGACGAGATGATCATCACTATTTCCCACCTCGGTTACATCAAGCGCACTCCCCTCTCGGAGTTCCGCGCCCAGAACCGTGGCGGCGTCGGCTCGCGTGGCTCAAACACCCGCGAGGAGGATTTCATCGAATACATATACCCCGCGTCGATGCACAACAACCTGCTCTTCTTCACCCAGAAGGGTATGGTCTACAAGATGAAGGTGTATGAGCTTCCCGAGGGCGCCAAGAACACCAAGGGGCGTGCCATCCAGAACCTGCTCAACATCGAGCCGGGTGATTCGGTAAACGCCTTCATCAAGATAAAGAACCTCGACGACACCGAGTTCACCTCGTCACACAATCTCATCTTCGCAACCCGTCTCGGACAGATAAAGAAGACATCCCTCACCGAATACGCCCGCATCAACATCAAGGGCAAGAAGGCTATCATCCTCCGCGAAGAGGACAAGCTTATCGGCGTGGAGCTTACCGACGGCAACTGCGAGATACTGATGGCCAACCGCAACGGTCGTGCTATCCGATTCAATGAGTCTGCTGTCCGCCAGATGGGCCGTGTCACCGGCGGTGTGCGCGGTATGCGTCTCGATGGCGGCGACGACGAGGTGGTAGGCATGATATGCATGGCGCCTGAAGACAACCATACCGTGATGGTGATTTCAGAGAACGGCTACGGAAAGCGTTCTGACATTGACGGCTACCGTATCACCAACCGTGGCGGCAAGGGAGTCAAGACAATGAACGTCACCGAGAAGACCGGCAAACTCGTCGCAATCAAGAGTGTCACCGATGACAACGACCTGATGATAATCAACCGTTCGGGTATCACCCTCCGCATACGTGTCGCCGACATCCGAGTGATGGGTCGCGCCACCCAGGGTGTGCGTATCATCAACCTCGACAAGCGTGGCGACGAAATCGCGTCTGTCTGCTGTGTCGACACCGATCCGGAAGAGGAGGCAGTAGAGGCCATAGAGAATCCCGAAGTTCTCGAGGCCCCAGCCGACAACTCGATAGATGAGCCGGAAGAGGATGAACCGGATGATGAGAACATTGATGATGCCGAAGACGTTGTAAACGAAGACGCCGACGACAACGAATAATAATTACCTTACAACACATATCATAAAACTTTTTCGTCATGAAGAAAATAAGCATCTTAGGTCTTGCCTGTCTTGCAGTGGGTTCCATGTCGGCCCAGATGCAGGTTGTCAAGGATGTGGAGCATCAGCTCAAGGGTGATGTCACCTCCTATCCCAAAGCCATCGAGACCCTGACTCCGGCATTCACCAATCCTGAGTCAGCCGACCAGGCACAGACCTGGTTCGTGGCCGGTAAGGGAGCCCTCGATTTTGTAAACAACGCCGCCGCGATGCAGCGCGTTACCGGCGAACTGAATGCCCCCCAGGCCGCCCAGTTCGTGCTCGACGGCTTCGGCTACCTCCAGAAGGCTCTTCCCCTCGACTCTGTCGTTGACGCCAAGGGAAAGGTTAAGACCAAATATTCCAAGGATATCCTCAAGCTGATTGTCAACAACTACACCCTGACAGCGGATGCCGGCCAGTGGTTCTACAATGACGCCCGCGATTATCCCAAGGCGGCCGAGGCCTGGAAACTCTTCATCAATCTCCCCAAGGATGAACGTTTCGCCAAAGCCGGTCTGAAAGCTCAGCCCGACACTATCGTTGGCATGTATGAGTTCTACACCGGTTGCGCCTACTCCCTGGCAAACGACCCTGCCCCTGCTCTTGACAGCTTCCTCGAAGCCATCAGACTCGGTTACAACAAGAAGGAGGCATATGATTATGCCATCACCTCCGCGACTCAGACCAAAGACCTTGCCAAGGCTGCTGAAATCGCGCAGGCTGCCTATGAGATTTATCCTGAGAACAGCTATCTCGGAACAATCATCAACAACTACCTCGACAAGAAGGAGTATGACAAGGCTTCCGAGCTTCTCGACCCTTATATCGCCAAAGACCCCAACAACGGCCAGGTTTATTTCCTCAAAGGAATCATACTCGACCAGCAGGGTAAGAGCGACGAGGCCAAGGCTCTCTACAAGAAGGCCATCGATCTTGACGCCAACAACGCCAACGCCCTCTTCCAGTATGCCTACAAGCTCTGCCAGGAAGCAGACGCCATCGACCAGAATGAGGGTGCCAACATTTCCCAGGCTGATTACGAGAAGTTCTGCCAGGAGCGCACCTTCCCCCTCTACCGTGAGGCTGCCGGTTATCTCGAAAAGGCTTATCAGATCAACGAGAACCTTACCGATTGCCTGACCCTGTTGCGTTCGATTTACTACAAGGTCGGCGACGAGGCCAACCTGGAGCGCGTGAGGGCAATGTGATTACCGGGCGTGATTCCCGGCACGACAGTTGACGGGGATTACCGCCAATGATTTAACCCCAAAGGGCGGCCTCCGGATTCGGAGGCCGCCCTGATGTTTATTACAACCCCAAGCCTGTAACATACCATATAGCCGATGGAAATAATGATAAAGAATATGGTCTGCCGCCATTGCATACGGGCGGTGGAGACCATCCTGGGAAAACTTGGAATCAAGAACGCCGAGATAATGCTCGGAGTCGTCAGGATACCGGATGAGGAGCTTGAGAAGGTATCCCTTGAAACGCTCGACAAGGAACTGGTGGCCGACGGATTTGAAAGGATTTCAGACCGAAACGCCATGATTGTCGAGAACATCAAGAAGACCATTATCCGACATGTGAGAATAGAACGTGAGTGTCCGCTCAACCTCTCGGCATGCCTTGAGAAGCATATGGACATAACGTATGACACAGCCAGCCGCATATTCTCCGCCCAGGAAGGCCGGACAATCGAGAAATACTTCATAGCCCAGAAAATTGAGCTTGTAAAGGAGCTGATGGGATACAATCAGATGAGCATAAGCGAAATCGCCGACATGGCCGGCTACTCTTCGGTATCGCATCTTTCGCGCCAGTTCAAGGAGGTAACAGGGCTTACCCCTTCGCAATATATGCGCCAGGGAGAAAACGCCCGTCAGCCTATTACCCAGGTCTGAGGACCGCTGTAACTCAGTTGGCCCTCTCCCCTAAAAAAAATATGAGAAAAACACACCTCGGGTTGTTACAACAGGCCAATCCTCCCGTTATATTGGTGAAATGAGATCCGACATACTGACATCCACATTTATGCGTTTCAGAGCCAGGCTCCACGGCATCGCCGCGGGGATTGCAGGCTCTGACAACGCCGAGGATGTGCTCCACGACGCTTTTTGCCGCCTATGGTCAAAGCATCCCGACATCGGAGATGAATCGGAGGCGATGAAACTCAGTTACACGGCTGTCCGTAATTCCGCCATCGATGTGTTCCGGTCAAACCGGGCGCATCCCAGGATAGAGGTGGAAGAACTTGCCGGGATGTCTGCCGAAGATGAGGAGTCTGTCGCCTCAAGAGAGAGGGAAGCCACATATGAGGCGGTATTGGCGCTCAGCCGCAAGGTGTTGAACCAGACTCAATATACCATCTTCCGCCTCCACGACATAGAGGGAGCCGCCTATCCGGAGATTGCGGAATCTCTCGGAATGACTCAGGAGAATGTCAGGATGACTCTGAGCCGTGCCCGAAAGGCCATCCGCGAACTTTACCGTAGAACCAACCTCGACTGAACATATGAACCGCGACAATATATCCCTGCCACAATTGCTTCGACAGATTGAACTATACTTCGACTGTTCGCTGACAGACGCCGAAGAATCGGAGCTGAGAAACCTCCTTGCCTCGACCGCCCATAGACATCCCTCCATAGATGAGGCCAGGGCGGTGATGGGATTCCGTCGACGGGAGTCTCCGTCGGCAGGCAGGAAGGCTGATGTCCGCAAGTTGTGGTTGCCTGTGACCGGGGTCGCTGCGGCGGTGGCGGCAGTTGTCTCTCTGGCTACGGTCTTCCTCTATTCCCCGGGACTGCATACCGTGGATTCCACCTGCATAGCCTACATAAACGGAGAGGTGGTTACCGATGAGGAAGCCGTCATGCGGCAGCTGACCTCCGACATGAGGGAATTCGGTGATTGCGCGGTGGATGTCCACAAGGATTTTTATGATGAACTTGAAGAGGCATTCCCGGTGATTGACGACTATGAGTCGGAAAACCTCCTTATTGAAAATTAAACAACCCAATATTCAACAACATTATGAAACGTATCCTGTTGACAACCCTGGTGATGCTCTTGGTGTCCGTCGGAGCTATGGCCCAGTCAGGGTTGCAGATAAACCGAATCTTCGGGGGCAAATATGGAAACGACCCATCGGTGACGGAGACGATGATGAGCGGCGAACAACGGTTCCTGCGCAACAACCACCTCTCCAATTTCGCCACCTTCAAAGGTAACGCCAAGACTTATGCCTCCATCATTCAGCCGCTGGTGCTTGCCGACGGGGCGCAGGCGGTGGGCCGCAATGTCCGTTACAAGGACGGAAAACTGCAATACGCCTTCTTCATGCTCAAGCCATCCTCTGTAAATGGCCGCAAACTCAACCGCTATCTTTACTACATATACAACACGAAGCCTGCCGAACCTGTGGTGATGGTCATATATTTCGACGGAACCCTTTCAAGAAACCAGGCTGACCTCCTTGTAAGAAAATTGTCAAAGTAAAACATTCATCACAAAAAACAGCTATTATGTTTCGTAAAATACTGCTCTCTTATAATCCGCAAAACGAAATGTTACTGGACTTCAAAACGAAGCGATACAAACTTTAAAACGAAATGTGCCTTTGAATATCACCCCACAACACCTGACAATAGGGATGTAGGGTGATTTTTATTTGATGATTTCCAAATAATTTTCCATTGCGTTTGATTTATTTCCTGAATTTCTTGATGAGCCATATCACGGCGATGCAGACCACGGCCCCGACGGCCCCGAGGGCGAAGCCGCCGAAGTCCATCTTTATAGCCTCCCAGCGCGACAGCTCCCGCTCCACGGGGTATGGCACCGGGCGGTCGCGCCAGACGATGCTGTCGCGCTCGTGGGACTTCACCGGCACCTGCGCCGGAAGCTTGCCGGGCTTGTTGGCGAGGGTGTGGTGGAGCCGCCCCAGGGAGTCGAGCCACGCGTCCGACTCGGCCACGCCGGTCTCCAGGTGGCTCGCCGGGTTGGTGGTCACGTTCGACGCCGACTGCGCCGGGACTTCCACCTCAACCTCCACCGTGTCGATTCTCTCGACGTAGCGGGTCTGTATGACCGTCTGGGCCTCCATCGGTACGTAGACCTTGCGGGCGCATCCGGGCAACAACGCCGACAGCGCGAGTGTCATCAGCACCGCCGAGGCCAGCAGAGCCACGTTGCGCAGCATCAGCCACCCCCTGTTCGATGATTGCTTATCCATAGTTGAATCCTCCATAGACGATTGCGTTGACGCGGTTGCGCCACCCATTGAGGAACCTTGCCTGCGAGGGGTTGCGTCTGGCGATACCCTCAAGGAAGTCCAGACGGGCGGTTTTGAGCTTGGCGAACAATGCGCGGGGTTCGGCCTTGTTGACCGCCGAGAGTGTCGCGGGGCCGACAACGCCGTCAGCCGCCACCCCGAGCGTCCGCTGCGGCACCTTTATGCCGTACGTGCCCGAATGCCACACGAAATCCACGAGCATGTTGGCCACCGACTGGTCGTTTATCCTGTCGGCTTGCCACTTGTCCCAGAACATTCCCTTGAGGATGTCGAGCCAGTCGGCGTAAGGCATCCCCTTGAGGTCGGAGGTGGTGGTCGTGTGGATGCCCTTGCGTCGGCGGTAGGCGGCATACGTCGAGAGGGTGACGCCGCACATGGTCGGGCCTCCCGCGTCACCGGGGACAACCGCGTAGGCGTTCTTCATCTCCTTCGCCTTGGCGAACATCCTCCCGGGGGGCAGGGTGAGGTGCTGCGTCGGCAGTCCCACCTCGAAATGGAGGATGAAAGGAATCAGGTTCTCAAAGTTCGCCATCTTCCACCTCCTTTCCCCCGTTTGCTTGCGTGGTCAACGCATCCCTGGCCCTGAGCTTGCACTCCTCGACGTAGGCGTTGTATTCCGCGAACTCGTCGACAGCGGGGCCGGACAGGGCCTCACCCTCATTGATAGGCGCGGGAGCCATCAGGGCGTTGAGCATCTTGCGTTGTATCGCGAACTCCTCAGACTCGGAGTAACGCTCGCGCACAAGCGATGCCACCATCTCGTCGTATTGCGCCTTGGTGTAGGCCGGGGCCGAGTCAACCTCCTCCCAGTCCCCCACGCTGCCGGGGGCGACCGGGGCCTTGGTGGCATAAATGTCGGTGTCCTTGAGATGGAGCCGTTTGCCGGGGTCGGCCACAAGCTCCACCATCCCGTTTTTCAGTTCTCTTGTTTCCATTTGTCTTGTCAGTCTTTGGTTGTGAATGTGATGTTCTTTCCGGCATCCGCCGCGTCCACGGGGAGCCGCATCCACTTCGCCAGCTCCTCCTCAGTAAGGGCGGCGGCTGCCGGGTTGGACGTGTCCCCGGTGAGCTTGGCGTAGGTGTCCGGGTGCAGGGTGATGGTGAACGCCGCCATCCCGGGCTGGGTCTTGGCGATGATGCCCTGCAATGAGGCCAGGGATATGAGCGGGGAGTCGGCCAGCGAGAAGCTGTGGGCGTAGACGCTGCCGTAGACCACAAGGGTCTCCAGAGCGGAGCAGCCTTGGTATGCGTTCGCGTAAGAAGCACCGGCCGCCATCGGGGAATACAACGTCACTTTCCGCAGTCTGGAGCATCCGAGGAAACAGGAATTCCCGGGAATGAGGAGAGACGCGTTGACTACTTCCACGCGGGAGTATCTGAACGTGTGTGGGCAGGTGGTGACACCTGTGTGGATACGGTGAGGCAGGTGCGTCCGGATGTTGCAGTTCGCATACAGGTTGGTGCGGTTGTCATTGGTCATCACCCCGGCGGCGTAGACCGCCCGGGCCTCGGCGTATGACATCCCCAGCCCGTTGCAGACATACATCTCCGGGGGGTCGGCGCCCTCCTTGACCGAGCAGCCCGCCGACTTCCACAGTTCGCGGAACGCAAGCTCCGGGGCGTTGGCGATGGCCCGCGCCTGGGCGGCGGTGACGGCCCCGGCACTGGTCTGCGAGGACATCGGGAACGGCACGGTTTCCCCGCTGCCGTCGTTGAGCGTTGTAGTCAGCTCCACGGTGTCTCCGTCAGCGGAGACGCCAACGCCGCCGAGTGAGCGCGTCGCCACTCCTTGGGCCTCGTCGAGCCTGCGCCCGATGTCGGCCAGCCGCGCGGCCAGCTTCTCGTCGTCGGTCAGCCCTTCGAGGAATCCCAGTATCTCCCGGAAGTTCTCGATGGCCGAGGAGTCGTCGGTCTCAAGCAGCGTGTCGAGCGTCCGTTCAAGGGCCTCAATCCTCGCGCCGGAATCCCCGAGTATGGACTCGCGCAGCTCCTCCGCGCTGACATGCCCCAGGCTGTCCTTGTCGGCGTATGTGAATATGCCGTGGTCAGGCAGTGGCGTGGTCTTCTGTTCCATTGTCCTCCGCTTTTGGGTCGGTGTCACTGGCCGCCTCCATGGCGGCTATCATCTGCCTCACATCCTCGGGGGCCGCAGCGAGGGCGGCCTCGCGCTGGGCGGCGAGTATCTCCCCGGCCTCCCCGGCGGTTATCTCGCGCCAGTTCTCCGGGGAGTCGGTGGCCGCGAGGTAGACGGTCTCGGTCACGGCGCGGTCTGCGATGGGAACCTCCGCGGCCTGTGTAAGGAAATGCCCCTGGTCGGCGTGGAGGACTCGGGTGGTGTAGCCTGTCTGTGTCATATGTCTTGGTGTTTGATGGTTCTGGTTTATGCCAGGGTGATGCCCTTGGCGGTTATGGCCGCCAGCTCCTCGGCGGTCAGGCGGTTCCTGACGGTGGCGTACAGCTTGACGGTTATGGGGGCCAGCCCGGCAGCCGCCCGGTCGTGGGAGTCGGTGAGCAGGGTGTCGACGAGCGACTTGCGCGCGTCGGGATGCTCCGGGGTGTCCTCTCCCCAGTAGCGGGCGTGGGTGAAGTCGTAAATGGCGCAGCGGCCCTTGCCGAGGTTCAGGATGCGGATGAAGCGCAGCTTCGGGAAGTAGTTGTATGACCACAGGAAGTTTGTGGCATCAGAGACCGAGGCGAAGTCAAGCCCCTCTATGCGCTCCGGCGCATTGGTCGATGTGACCCCGTGCAGGAAGCCGTTGACAGTGGTGACACTGCCCCACATTGACATGTCGGGGATGACTGCCGGCACCACCGTGTTCCACTCGAAGAACGAAGACAACGCTGAGACATCGTTGAACTCCAGCCTCGGCATGGCCGACACCTTGGTCTGAAAGAACAGGCCGCCGAGATTGACCTTCGGCGCGGAACTCTTGAAAGTGTACGCGCTGAAGTCAGGGTCGAGGTTCGGGCAGTTTGAATACAAGGTGTTTATCGACGTGCTTGCCTTGAAGTCGGTAATCACGGGCCTGGTGATGGCCGTCCCCGTGAAGGTCTGGTCGAAAGTCGCCGTGTCAATGAAAGAGAAGTCTATCTCCGAGAGCTTGTAGTCCTGTTTGAAATTGCTGAGGAAACGTGTGCATTTCGGGTAATCAAGATGCGGCAATATCTCAAGCTCTGGCAGGAAGCCGGTCATCCCGCCATTGCCGCCGGTCAAGGAGGAGAAGTCGAATGCGGGGAGCCTCCTCAGCGGACATCTCGCGCTCGTGCCGTCGTAGAACGGCAGTTTCGCCGTCACCACATTTGACGTGTCTATCAACGGCATATACCGCAGGTTGGAACAACCGCCCCACGCCTGCGATATGCTCTTGACGTTGGAGGTGTCAATCTTGGGGAACACGACGAGCCGGGTGTCGCCATTCCAGGTGTTGTTCAATGTGGTGGTCTCCGGATTCCACGCGTCAAGGATTCCCCTTGCGTAGTCGATGTCGGCCATCGTCAGGGCCGGGACGTCCTCGACGCACTCCTCAATCTCGACGTGCGTGTAGCCGATGGAGGCCAGCCCCTCGCGCAGGGCCACCGCGCCCGGGGCCTTGTCGCGCCCTAAGCCGGAGACGAGTCCGGCGGCCTCCTCCGTGGGGTAGCCGATGGCCACCAGTCGGGATATGAGGCACGGCTTGACCGTCAGCTCCCAGCGGAGCAGCGACAGGTCTTCCTCCGCGAGGGCGAGTTCTCCGAGCCGCCTGTCGTGGGCGTCGAGCCTCGTGCCAAGCTCCTCCCTGACCGACCGCGCCTGCTCCCGGGCGTACCGCTCCATCCTCCCGTAGTCGGTCTCCTCGGGGATGACAAGCTCGTGGCGCGAGCCGTCGGCCACGGGTATCATTATTTTCTTGAGATGTTCCTGCATATCCTTGATGTCTTTTCGTGTATTTCGGGTGAGATAGCCAGCAGCGCGGCCTGGCACTTGTCAAGCAGCTCGAACTTGCGCGAGGTCACCACATGCTGGTAGCCTATGCGGGTGGCCGTCTGGCCGTGGCCCGTGTCGCCCGGGAGTATGAGCTTGACGCGGGCACCTGCCCGGCGGCAGAGCTGGAAGGCGTGGCGTTGCTCGATTATCACGTCGGGCGTGAGGTCGCTGACACTGTCGAGCAGGCCCCGGGCGAGGCCGCTCAGCTCCAGGGCCATCCCCTTGTAGGCCGTGAGGTAGCTCTCCATCAGGGCCGGGTCGCGAAAACCTATGACCCCGGTGTTGTAGGCCCCGGGACGGTGGGTGTCGAGGCCGCGCGAGGCGCACACCCGGGGATGGCGGTCGAAAAGGATGTTCTCCTTCTCGTACCACTCCGACGACTCGTAGTGCTGGGCGATGAAGTCCCAGCGGCTCCCGGCGATGTCATCCAGCAGGGAGCGGCGTTTGATGAACACGTCCCCGTCGATGTGGACGGCCCCGGGGCCTGCCGCCTCAAGCGCCCACATCTTCCCGGCGGCCCAGAAGCGCGGGTGCAACCCCCGGGGCATGGAGTCGAGCGTCAGGTGGACGGAGTCGTATGGGAGGTGGCCCAGCAGGGCCGCGCCGAGGGAATCGGCGTGCAGCTCGATTTCTGCCCCGGAGGCCTTGGCGTAGGCCACCGACAGGGAAAAGTACCAGATGTTCCCCGCGAGCCTCCGCAGGGAGTCCACACCGTAGCAGTCTATCGACAGCGGGCGGGTGTTGAATGAATGCAGCAGCCTCATACGTCCCATTCCCCTATCGAGTATGATGGGTTGTCGTAATAATATCCAGAGGGTTCCGGGGGAAGCTCCTGCCGCTCCACCGGGGCCACCGTCACCGGGACGCGGTAGACGGCCTTGTCGGTGACAAACTCGACGTGGCCCAGCACCGGCACCTCCGCGAGGATGTGGGGAAGCATCAGCTCCGCCTCCACCAGCGACGGGCAGGGGGCCGCCTCCCTGACGAGGGTCACGCCGAGGGGGCCGGGGGTCACCACGCGCTCGTCGCCGTCGGGGTACCCCCCGTCGGGCAGATACGCCGTGAACTCCACCCGCAGCACCCCGGGCGAGAGGCGGTGGTCGTTGAAAACCACCCTTATCCGCCCCCCGTCGTTGACGCAGTTGACGCACTCGCCCCCGATGCACGACGCGGTGTAGGTCTTGAAGGCCCAGTCCCCGGTGTGGAACACCGCCTTCCAGTCGTAGTCCGGGAACGGCAGCTCCACCGGCTCTCCGCAGCCCGCCTGACGGGCGAACAGCCGCAGAATCATTGAGAAGTCTGATTTGTGGTTTACTTTTCTCATAACGTGTAGTCTTTCTTTATTCAGTCGGTGAGGATGATGTGGCCGGAGGCCTTGATTGCCCCCGCCTCGATGTCGTGGTACCTGCGAATCCACACCGTCTGCGGGTTGTCGATGGTCGTGGGCCGCAGCTCCGGCGAGGGGAAGAAGTACCGCCCGTCGGGGAGGTAGTAGGATGACGCCGAGGTGAAGTCGGCGTCGGACATCTTCCTGACGAAGAACTTGTCTCCGTACCGGGTGTAGTCGCCGGAGACCCCGGCCCGTACCTTGAACTGCCAGCACTCCTGCGCCCGTAACGACTGGTTGAGCCTTATGGCCCCTTGGTTCGAGGCGGTCTCCCTGACAAGGGAGTACGTCCGCCAGGAGTATGGCTGGGTGTCGGGGGTGACCGGCCCGTCGAGGAACAGCACCCAGGTCAGGACGCCCTCCTCGTCGAACACCTGCGCCACGGCCGGCTTGCCTTTCCTGAATATGGGGATGAGGGTGCCGTCGAGGGGCGTGGTGCCAGCCGAGGCGGGCGAGACCACCGGTGTCAACGTCGCATCCTCCTCAAGGCTGACGTAGTCGAGGCCGAGCTTGAGGGCGAGCGTGACCCCGTCCTCGTGGTAGAACCGGATGAACGCGTCGCCGAACTCACCGATGGTCACGCGTGTCTTCCCGTCCGACTTGGTGGCGAGCTTGCTGACCTCTATGAGGTTGGCGTTCAGCACCCCGCCGGAGAAGAGCGCGGCCACGAGGTCGCCGTTCTTTATCCTCACCTTGTCGGCCTGGAGCGTCACCCCCTCCTCGGCGTCGAGCGTCAGGCCCGCGCGCTCCTCCCCGTCGACCTTGACCGACAGGGCTATCTGCCCGGCCTGCTGGTCGATGATGCTCTCGAGGTCTTTGTCGGCGGGAACCCAGGGGGTGGCCACGGTGCCCTCCTCCAGCTTTATCCGGAGGAAGGAGAGGCCTATCGGTTCGGTGCGGTCGTCCCAGTCGCGGATGATGAACTGGAGGTACATCCGCTGGGTCGGCAGCACGGCGGGGGTGCGCAGCCGGAACCGCAGCGGCGTCTCCTCTCCGGGGGCGTAGGCGGCCACGTCAGGGACGGCCCACGGGCAGAGGAACTCCTTCTGGGTGACGTCGGAGACCGACGCGCGGAACGCCATCTTCCCTTGGGAGACCTCCGACTCCTCATCCTCGGTCTGGAAACGGGCGTCAAGCGACAGCGTGTAGTCGGTCGAGGGCTTGAAGCGCGAGGTGTCGATGGGGCATCGGAACGTCTGCCAGACGGAGTCGAGGTCGGCGCCCTCCTCGGCGGAGAAGCCGCCTTCCTCGTCATTGACACGGAAAGACTGGGACGGGTTGTCCCACATCCCCGGGGTAGTCCTGATGAGGTTCGCGCTTATCCGGCCCACCTTGCTCGATATGTTGGAGGCGGTCACACGCAGGCTCGCGGTCTGCTGCTCCAGGAGGTTGGTCTTGGTGGCCTGGGCCTCTATCGCCTTCTCGGTGACCTCGAGCGAGGCGCGGTATTCCGAGGCGAGGGCCGTGGCGTCGGTCTGGACGCTGACCGCCGTCTCGTCGGCGGTGTGGCCGTCAATAAGCAGGGTGAAGGTGACGGAGCGCATGTCCTCCTCGGGGTGTATGACCTCCCCGCGGTAGGTGTATGCAGGGTCGTCGACCAACACGCCGGACGCGGCGTCGTGACGGCGCACGGTGGCCCGCACCTCCATGCCCGGCGGGAGGGAACCCCATCCGACCTTGGCTGTTTCCCCGGTGCCTGAGGACTTGAACAGGCCGCAGGTGAATGCCACCGGGGAGAATGACGGGAATGTCTCCCCGGTCTCCGCGTCCTCGTGGTGGAACACCAGCACGGAGCGCACCGAGGGATGCAGCGAGTAGGGCTTCATCCGGTCGATGATGCCGGTTATCTCCTCGGGGTCGCGCCCTTCCGCCTCCACGATGAAACGCCCCGTGAAGAGGTTCCCTCCGGGGGAGATGCGGGTCTTCAGCTTGCTCGCGGGCAGCGAGAAGGAGTTGATTCCCTTGAACTGGTATATGTAGGGGCTGCCCTCGCCGCAGGAGGAAAGGATGACGAGGCTGCGGCGGTCGTCGTTGCCGTCCCCGAGCGACCCGGCGACACCCATAGTGACGATGCTGTCACCCGGAAGCGGGACGCCCCCCGCGCCGACACTTCCCGGGTCGTAGTTGCCCTCCACGTTGGAGAGTAGGATGTAGCCCCATCGCGCACCCTCCGCGTCGGTCTCATAGCCCACCTCGGTCACCATGCGCCAGTAGTACCGGTTGGTGAGGTAGCCGTCGTCGTCGACGAGGTTGAAGGTCTCGCAGCGGGCGAGGTCGCCGACCCGGAACTGGTTCCAGACCTTGCGCCCGTCCGGGGCCTGTGTCCTGAACAGGCATTTCCAGCCGGTGACGGCACCTTGGCCGTTGACGCGAGGCTCCACCTTCTCGCAGACCATCCCGGCCGGAGAAAGGATTTGCGCCCCGCCCACCCAGGTCTGCTGCTGCACCTCTATCTCCTTGACACGGAGCTTCCCGTTGACCGTCATCTGGCCTGTCTCTATGTGGGCCTCTCCGTTCTCGTCGATGTAGAACACGCCGCCGGAAACGCCGGGGATGTAGTTCCCGACGGTGACTTTCCGCCCCACGGCCAGGTCTGTCCCCACGCTGGCCTCCTTGCGGACTTTCAGCGACTCCACTTCCCCATCCCCGGCGGCGGTCACCCGCGCCCCCTTGATGCCGGTGGCGAAGTCGCCGACCTCCACGCCGTCAAGGAAGCGCTTCAGGCCATACGCCTGGTCGGGACGTTTTCGGCTCAACGCCTCGTCGAGAGTCCGGCGGGCGGAGAACAGGTTGTTGTCGGTGGGAATTGTCTTGTCGCCCATGCGGATGATGTCCGGCATCGCCACTGACTCACTCATCGAACGCGCATAGCTGCGGGCATCATTGATGTCGTCGGTGAACTTCTGCCTGGCCGAGCGCCCAAGTGTGTCCCCGATCTCTATCTCCATTGATGAGGGGAGGTTGACCTTGCGTGTTATCTTAGTGATGCGGCTCTCCCGGAAGCCATCCTCGGGGAAATACTCCCCGCTTTCGAGCCTTACCCTGCGGCCAATGGAAAGCTCGACTCCATTGTCCTCGATCCAGGTATGGTCGGTCGACGACTTGAACACCGTGATGTCGAGGCCGTGCTCCTCGTTGTATTGCTCGACGGCTTCAAGGAATTCCTTCTCGGCCAGACCATAATATTCGTCCGGCATACGGAGGTTCCACAGGATGTATTCGTCACCTGGTTTTGGCACCAGGCTGCCACCAGGCAATTGCTGAGCATTGTCCTTGTATGGCCATATCGTGATGACCTCGAATTCCTTGGTCTTGCTGTCGAAGTTCACCTCGAAGAAATAAGTCCCATCCTCCTCGCTGCCGAGACCGCCAAGCTCGCTCCTCTCCTGGAACGAGACGCGCTTCACCAGCCCCGGAATCTCGTACTCATTGGGGTCGAACCCCATACTGTCATCCTTGAAGTAATATGTCGTGAATGGATTTCCATCCTCACCGGTCCTCTCCTCGTAGCGGACAGCGCTTACCACGCCGACCCGTCTGGGATATATATCCCCGAACGCCGATTCCTCGTAATGGTCCACACGTCCATATTTGTCGGCGTTGACCTCGACATACTTGCGGCCATCCGGCAACTGGAGACGCGAGCGACCATATTTCTCCGGATCGATGTTGCGGCTGCTCCCCACTGGGTAAAGCCGGGTGTAAAACTTGACATTGTCAGCCCTGTCCGGCTCAATCCCGAGGAGCCCTTTGTCATAGCCGAGTACGACAGGCTCGCCGTGCTCACACCTGCAGAGATTGACGGTCTGCCCCTCCACCCACCATTCCGTGCCAGTCTTATCGGCTATCTCCTTGAGAGCCTCGTCGCAGTATTTCCCGAAATAGTCTATGACGATGTTCCCCGTTCCTTCGACGCGGCCCACCTTCCAGTCGGATATGTTCCCCATACCTTCGTTCATACAGCGGACTATCATAGCCACATGCTCCCGTGGAGGGGCTGTCAGTGTGAACACAGGCTCATCCTCCCCGTCGACCATCTTTATGACGAGTATGTTCCTCAACAGGCTCTCCACCCCGTAGAGTTTGATGTCGTACACCCATTCGCGGGCGGACTTCTGCCTGGGGCGGTATTTCTCGCACAGCCAGTAACGTTCCCCAAGGTAATCCACCTGGTCGTCCACGTCGAGGCCTATATGGTCGTGATGGATGAACGACAACGCCAGTACGTTGTCGCCATGTATCTCCTTGGTCTGGGTTGAATTGTCGCCTGGCGAGATTTCCGCCTTTGGGCTGCCTGACTTGTCAAATATCGTGATAAGCATGTCCGAACGGTGTTTGAATGATGTTTGAATGATGTTCTGGGGTGGTCAGAAAGATGGCTCCGGTTCCCTGAATGTAACCTTGAACCGACCGGCTTGCACCCCCTCTTTCCAAAGATATGTAAGAGACTTGAAATCGGTGTTCTCGACATAGAAGAGGCGCATAGTAAGTCCGAGCGACGGAAGGCGCATCGTGACCCATCCGTCTTTGCCCTGTTTTACCAATGTCAGGAACTTGCTATAACGGTCAATCCATTCCTCTACCGTGGGCGCGAATATGGCGAAATGCAGGGTGATGTCGCGCTCCTGGTTCCGCACATCGAGCTTGGCGGAATATTTCGTGCCGTTATGCTCCCTTATATCCACACCGACATGGCTCTTGACCTTGGACGCTTTCAGAATGGCATTGAGATTCTCCCGGCCGCCCTTCTTCTCTTCGGTCAGAAACGCGCCGAACTCTTTCCAGATGTCGGTGCCGTTGATTATCAGAAGTCCTTCCAATTCATCCATGGTCATTTCAGTTTTATTCCATCCCTGGCTATCTTTATAAGAAGTTCCTTTATCTCTTCAGCCGTGACAGCGTTGGCCTCGGTGTTGTCGGCAATCCGGGCAAGATAGCTCTCGGCCGCGCTCATCTTCGCGGCCACATCCTCCATCGCGATGTCAATGTTCGCGACATGGCCCTGCACTGAGACGAACAGCCCCTCAAGCTTGGTGCCCTGGTCCTGGCTCATCGCGTTGTAGCTTCCGGCTTTTCCCGACTGGCCGGAACCAGCGGAAGCGCCTTGCCCATAACCGGTGGCGGAGGCGAGGGAGTCGCGAAGCTTTATGGCTTCCTCGACGTAACCCTTATATTCCTCTGACAGCTTTGCCATCTCTTCCTCGTCAAGGCCGTCGGACTCCATCGCCTTCCCGAATCTTTCCCACCAGCCCTCCAGCTTGTCGTAGAACAATTCACCGATCTTGTTGGAGAGCATGGCTCGCATGAAGTACTCGCTTATGTTGTCTGCGAAGTCCTCGGCGGCCGCGTCCATATCCATCAGCTGGTCAATGAAGCTGCTGTACATTGAGTCGAACGTCATCCCGGTCAGCCCTTCGTAGAGCTGTGTGGTCAGCTCCTCGAGTTTGCCGGCCTGAGCGATGTATTCGTTGAGCTTGACTCCCACCTGTTCGCCATAACCACCCTTCCCCGTCTGGAGAATCTTCTGCCACATGTCGGCATTGTCGCGAAGCATCGCCATCTCCTCCGGCGACAGGCTCCACAAGCTCCCGTCCCACTGGCGGCCCATTTGGGCGCTGAGTCGCGCTATCTGTTCAGATGTGAAACCATCCCAGTAGTAGTTAAAGCTGTGGTGAGAGCCGTGATAACCCGCCTGCTCCTGGGCCATAGCGAGATAGTTGGCGTTGATTGCCTGCTGGTGATCGCGAGCTTCCCGGTACGCCTCCACGCTCTTGGCCCCTTTGCCAGCCTTTATCTCATCCGTCAGCTTCTCTATGGCTCCCTGCAGGGCGGCGTTGCGTTCGGTCAGCTTGTCGATGGCCTCCTGGACGTCCTTCTCATTGCTGGAGTTGAACCATTTGAAGGAGTGGCCGAACGTGATTTTGTCAAGGATTCCGGTGAGGATACCGGTGACATTGTCATATAGCGATTTTCCGATCTGTTTAAACAGGTTCTTCAGGTTAAGGGTCTCTATGATTCCGGAAACCGCTTCAAGCACTGTGTCCGTCAGGTTTGTTATCAATGGGGCAATGCCATCTTTGAGTATGTCCAGAATGGAAAGCACCGCCGATATGATGGAACCAACCAAACCACTGTTGCCGAGTGCTTCCGCGACACTTTTGCCAATGCTGGAATTGCCAAGCAACTTCGAGAGCCCCTTGGATAAGGCTCCTCCGACAGCGTTGGTGATGGCGCTGTTGTTGAAAAGCTTGTCAAGCCCCATCAGGCTTTCACCCACGCCTTGCAGGGTGCCCGATTTCAACCCGGAAAGACTTGACACAAGACTGTTGAACATGTTGTTCACCCTCGTCGTGGAAGTCTGCAGGCTGTTGGATGCGTCCTGCACGTCCGCCCCGAATTCCTGGACTTTACCTGATGCTTCAGCAAGGTTGTCGGCGGCGGTCTTGACATCAGCCTTGGCGGCCTCTATTCCGGCGGTGTCACCGGATGTTTCCGCCTTGGCGAGCCTCTCTTTGGCCTCGGCCAAAGCTTCTGTGGCGACACGCTCCTTATCCTGCGCGTCAATATAACCACGCATGGCTGTCTGGTACGAAGTGAGGTCATCGCCGAGCTTCTTGAAGATTCCATTGTCCCAGGATGTGTTCGCCTCCTCAAGTTTGGCGATTAACCCATACAGGGTCTGCTGATCCTGCAGGTCGGTCTCCCGGAATTCCTCCGTCCGGGAAATCGCCTTGAGCTTTTCTATGGTGGGGGCGAGCTGATCACTGAACATCGTCCCGAAATCACCGAACACGCTTCCCCAGTCGACCGACTGCCTGATGGCCTCGATCTCCAAGCTCTGGAGCGCGGAGCTTTTCTCCTTCTCAAGCGATTTCCTCTCCCACTCGTCAGAGGCTCTGGCAATCTTGCGGTCGTATTCCTCGGACAGGGCGAGACGTCGTTGCTGGTATGTCCCGTATT
Source organism: uncultured Porphyromonadaceae bacterium (assembly GCA_947177635.1). Taxonomy (GTDB): domain Bacteria; phylum Bacteroidota; class Bacteroidia; order Bacteroidales; family Muribaculaceae; genus UBA7173. Next base: position 78,230 of record CAMWVQ010000002.1, read on the forward strand.
CCTTGAGGTAGTCGGCCATGTGCTGCGCCTCGGTGCGGTACATCTCGCGCAATGCCCGGTCCCTGGACTCGACGGCTATGCGGTTGGCCCTGTCTATCTCGGTCTGCTGCTCCGCTGTGAGCCCGTCGGCGTTCAGACCGGTCATGCCGGCTTTGGCGTTCTGCGCCTGCCAGTCGCTTTTCTGTTTGGCGATGGCGTTCTTCCGGGACTTGTACTCTTCTTGGAGTTGGCGGAGCTTTTTCTGAAAGCCATCTTCCATAACCTCCACCTCGGCCTCGTCATTCTCCTGCTGAATGGCGACAAGCTCAAGTCCGAGCTTGCGGCGCTGCTCGACACGCCGCTCTTCCTCGCGCTGTTGCTGCTCCCGTTTCTTTCTTGCGGATTCGGCGTCCTTGTCGGATCCGGGCTTGACCTTGTCGTATTCTTTCTTGGCGGTGTCAACGGCTTCTTTGAGCGTCTTGGCTCGTTTCTCAAATTCCTCCTGCGTAAGGCTGTTGGAACTATCCTTTATGAAGTCGTTATAGGCTTTCAGGGCAGCTTCGTATTTCTTTTTGGCCGACGCGGCCCAGTCGGCACTGGAGTCAACGGGCTTGTTGCGCCGGTTCTGCTCGGAACGCAGTTTGTTGAGCTGGTACTGAAGCTCGTCGCGCGTGTAAGTGCCCCCCGTAGCACCGTCGATAACCTTGCCGTACTTTTTCTCCTGCAGCGTCATCTGCGCGAGCAGTTCCTCGCGGGCCTTGATCTGTGCGGCGAGGGTATCGTTACCGATCCCGGTCAGGTTCTCGAAGTAGGCGTTGACCTCCTCCTTTCGGACTTGGCTCTGAAGGGCGTCCCGCTTGTTGCGGAGGTTCGTGAGCTCGGTCTGCTGGTTCCTGTTCAGCCCCTCACTCATTACAACGGTCACATATTCCCATTTTTTCTTTTCGTAGTTCCACCGCTGTTGCTGACGGGTCTGCCGGTTGGACACATTTAGAGCCTCCAGCTCGGCTATGCGCCTGTTGACCGCGTCGAGTTCGTTCTGCGGTTTCGTGATGGATTTCTCTCCGTCGAGCGCGGCTATCTCCTCCTTGATCTGTTTGATGTTCTTGAGCTTCTCGTACTCGGTGTCATATTTGGCGAAGATGTCGGGGTATTTCTGCTCAAGCTTGTTCAGAGCCTCGCGCCGGGTGTTGGTGGATACGGCCTCGTCGCCGGCGATGGAGCAGAGTTCATCGATCTTGCGGCGGTGCTCCTCTTCGGCCTCGATGGCCTTTTCCTTCTGCTTCTGATACTCCTCCTCGGCCTCCTTGAGCCGCTCGGTCTCGGTTTTCATGGAGATAAGCGCCACGGCGCAGCCGGCGAGCAGCGTGGCGACAAGGACGTAGGGGTTGGAGAGCATGGTGGCGTTGAGCATCTTCTGTGCCTTCTCCACCAGAAGGAGCCAGTTGTAGTGCAGGGCTTCGGCGGCGGTCGCCCACCCTTTCATGGCGGTCACGGTCATCAGCGCGGTGCGGTACACGCCGTAGGTGGCGACAACGCCGAGGAGGATGCGCCCGAAGCGCTCGTAGTGTTCTATCATGTACGATACGCCGGAGAGGGTGCCGCTGATGATCCCCTCGGACTGCTGCCCGATTTCGTTGAACATCATCTGAAGGGCGTCCTCGATGTTGGAGATCTGCCCGGAGATGGTCTTGGACTGGGCTTCCATCAGTCCGCCGAACTTGCCCCCTTCGTCGGTGAGGCTCTGGATGACTTTCTGCACCTCGGGGAAGCCGACCTTGCCCACCTCGACGAGTTCCTTTACCTTGCTCTCGGCAACTCCGAACTGCTTGGCGAGTTCCGAGATCATCGGAATGCCGCGCCCGGTGAACTGGTTCAGGTCTTGCGTGTACAGCCGTCCCTGCGCCATCGTGGTGCCGTAGAGATAGACGAGGTCGTTCAGCGGCACGGACAGACCGGCGGCGATGTCGCCGAGCCTGACAAGCGTCTCATTGACTTTCTCGGCCTCGAGTCCGTAGGCGAGGAGCTGCTTGGCGCCGTTTGACACATCCTCGAGTCCGAATGGGGTCGTGGCGGCGGTCTTTACGAGCTGCTGCATCAGCGCGTCAGCCTTGGAGGCGCTGCCGAGCATGGTGCGGAAGGCGACCTCGAGCTGCTGGAACTCGCCGCGGACTCCCGCGATCTTCGACACGAGCTCCTTCATGGCGAAGGCGCCGACGAGTCTTTTGACGGTCTTGTCCATCGAGGAGGTCGTCCTGCCGAGTTCCTCCATCTCGCGCTTCGCCTTCTTTGCCTCGGCGGTAAGCTCGGTAACGCCGCCCCGGGCGCTCCTGGCCCCCGGGGTGACGCGGTCGTTCAGTATTATCTCTATCCTTACGGGCTGCATGTCATTTGTCGAGTTGACTTCTGAAAAATCCCGCTATCTCCCCGGCTTCTTCCTCGGCGCTCGCGCCGCTGCCGGGCTTCCCGCTCTTGCGGCGCACGTAGCGGGGCGCGTCGCTGAGCATCATAATGAGGGTCTGGTAGTTCACACCGGAGAGGATGTACTTCACGCTCCACCCTGTCGCGTCGGCTATCTGCCACACAAACCCGAAGAGGCTATGGGAACCTTCGTGCTCGGTTCTTAACTCCCCTTCTTTCTTTGGCTCGTCCTCGGCTTCATCGGGTTCGTCCGCTCCGCCGATCTGATAATAGGTATAAAAGGGTCGGTGCCCATCAGCGACACGAAGCGGAGCATCGCGCCGAGCAGATGGTCGTTGCTCATCCAGTGGCGCACGGCCCATGTCATCGGACGCAGGAGCAGCTTGCGCCTGAGGTCGCCCCGGCAGACGGTCAGGGCTATCATCTCCGCGACCTTGCCGCCGTGCTCGGCGAGGAACTTCATCTCCTGCTCCTTGGTGAACTCCCACATCTGCTGCGAGGTCACGCCCATGGAGAGGTAGGTCCTGGCTATGCGTATCTGCCCGTCGAGGCAGGGACGGCGCATGGTGACGCGCAGTTCCAACGGCTTTTTTCGGAACGGGAGGCGGAAGCTCTTCAGCGGCACGGACACTCCCGCGTCGAGAAGCGCGTCCGCCCCCTCCATTTCGATGTGCCGGATTATAGCTTCGTCCATACCTTAACCGGCGTTTTCAGGGATGTCGGTGACGGTGTACGGGGCGCCGCCGTCGGCCGGCTTCTGGATCTTGAGCTTGACGGAGATCTTGGCGACCTCGGTGAGCGTCAGCTTGCCGGTGAGGTTGGCGAGTACCTTGCCGTTGGGGATGGTGATGCGCTGCCCGCTGACGAGGTCGATGACGCAGCGGCCCGAGCGGTCGATCAGTTCCGACGGGGCTTCCCAGCCGGTGACCTTCTCGCCGTCCTTGACGAGGGTGCCGCCGAGTGCCTGCTGCATGTTCTCGTAGTTGAGTTGTATGAGGTTGAAGCCCGGCTCTATCGTGCCGTTCTTCTGCGCCAGTGTCAGCACCGGTGCGTCGGGCACCTGCTCGGCCTCGACATCAACGCTCTCGGGTTCCTTGCCCCCGAAGTCGAACGAGCCTTTCTCGATGTAGCCCACCTCGAAATCGTCGATTGTGAGCTTGCCGATACCGTACATGAAGTTTTTATTCTTTGCCATGTTTTCTGAGGTTGAAAGTTATTATTATTGCTGATATGAGGATTCCGGCGAGCAGCCCATCACGAATATAAGGACGGGGTTGCCTAACGGTTCGGAGCGTTTCTGCCGCTCCTGCGTGAGTTCACTCTGCTTCTGCTCGCGGGCATCGCGGGCGGTGTGGTAGAGCGCCTCGTAGTATTCGACCCGGCGCTGCAGGGAGTCACAGGTGCCGGTGATGTATATCACTCCGCCCCCCCGGTGGGTGGCCTCGACATAGGCGCGGTTTTTGCTCTCGCGGTAGGACGCGCTCTCGGGCAGCTTAAGGAGGCTGTCCACGGATACTGCCAGGCTCACCCTGCTCTCCGGGACAGGCTGCGTGACTGTCAGCCTGGTCACCGCCGCTGTCGTGTCGCTCTTCGCGGAAGTCGAAGATGTCTGCTCCTGCTGGGTCTGCGTCTTTTTGGTTGTCACACAGCTTGAAAAGCACAGGGCAATAGTCAGCATGACGACAACCGGAAGCAGCCTCGACAGCCTTGCGTAACCGGGCCATTTCTCTCTTGGTAGAGGCCATTTCCTTTTTGGTGGCCTGCAGATCTGTTCGTGTGGCATTTAGTTCATCTTTTAATGGTTTGACGATGTTCTCCACCAGAATCCGGGTCGCGTTCTCGGTGTTGGTGATGCGCACAGTTTCGGCGTCTGCCTTTGCCTTCTCCGCATCGGCGTTGGCCTTGCGCACGGTTGCTTTCATGGTGGCCACTGCCACCATGAGCCCCACAAGGCTGGTGCCGAGAAGTATGTTGAGGATTTCGCTGGTGGACATCGTTGTGATTGGTTTACTGGGTTGTTACTGGTTTATACCGATTGACTTGAGCCATTTTTGAACGTCGAAGCTCGGACAGGCTTTGGCTGCGACCTCGTTGTGACCTATGATACGCACATCAGGGAAGCGGCGGTGAAAGTCTTTCACATACGCCTCCATAGCCTTGCACTGTGCCGGAGTCCGGGTGTCTTTGGGATTCATCGACCTGTCACAGCCGCCGGCATAGACGACATGACGGCTGACGGAGTTGTAGCCTTTGGCCCCATTGGTGATTTCCCACGGATCCACGTTGGCGTCCTCGTTGTTGTCGACAAGCCGCTCGACGGTGCCGTCAAGGTGGATGATGTCGGTATAGCCGACCTACTTCCACCCCCTGCCGCCAGCCGACACCGGGCTAAGGTGCATCCGCCTGATGTCAGCGGCTGTCACCTCGCGCCCCCCGGGTGTCGCTGTGCAGTGCAGCACAAGATACTTCAACCGGGCCATAGCTTATTCAGTGGGAGCCTCCTTTTTGGTGAACTTGGGAGTGGCGCGGAAGTCGGCGACGATGAACTCTTCCCCGAAGGCGATGTTGGTATCAGCCTTCATGAGAATCTTGCAGAAGTAGAGTTCCGAAGCCGGTGCGTATTTGTCAATCTGGATGACGCTTTCGTCATTCTGAAGGTTGACAGCGGCGAAGAAGTTGCCATCGGCATCCGGCGAGCAAAGGGTGGCGACGATGACACCCTCGGGCCACGCAGCCACGGTTTCGATGGTGATGCCCTTGTAGCGCTTGCGGTTGACCTCAGTTTCGCTGGCGTTCTTGGCCTCGCGTTCGGTCAGCTCGTCGTCATACTTGTCGAAATCGTCGACGCTCATGATGATACGCAACGAGGGATTGGAGCGCATGGCTTTGGGGATTCCTGCACGGACCGCTTTGAGCTTCTTCAGCATGGTGTCAGCCTTCGATACGTCGACCCACTTGTAGTCGGCGGCTTTGGCAGCCTGGGTGAGGACACCGTTCATGAGCTTAGCGTCATCCGCGCCATCGACGTATTCGCCATTGACATAGTGGTCGCCGAGCTCGAACTGCACCTGTTTGGACAGTGCGTCGAGAAGCGCGTTCTGCGCCTCCGGGGGAAGTTGGGCGAACACGAGGTTTCCCTTGGGCTGCCACTTACGCCAGATCTGCTCGAAAGCGCGGGGGTTGAACAGGGTGAAGGCCATGAAGTCGTGTGGCTCGAGGGTCTGCTCCGACCAGTTGAAGTCACCCTTGCTGTCCTCGATGACGGGGTTCTCCTTGCGTTTCTGGAGCATACGCCCTGTCTTAAGACGGGGGATGCTAATCTTTTTCTCCACGCCGGGGATAACATGGATGAGGCCCTTTTCCACAAGCTCGTTGCTCGTGGTGGCGACGGTGAGGATTCTCTCAAGGACCTCGCCGTTGTAATTGGTGTTGTCTACTCTGATTGCCATATCTGTATGGGGTTGGTATTGTTACTTATTGAGTTTTGCGCGGATTTCGTCCATGCGGAGTTCCCACGGACCTTTCTTGGGGAGGTCGTCGCCGGCGGGTTCGGTCTGAAGTGTGCCGCTGAGTTTCGGGGCCGGAGTAATGGCGTCGAGGGTGGCGTTGAGGGTTTCGATACCCACAGACTTGCCGAGGTCGAGGAAATGCTGCTTCTTCTCCGCCGGGATCTTTTTGGCGGCGATGGCCGCGTCTACGGCGGCCGTGACCTGTGATAGTTTGAGCTGCTCGTTTTCCCTACGGATGTTCTCCACATCGTCGTTGGCGGTTTTGAGTTCCGCGAGTTTCGCGTTGACGGCCGCCTCGTCTGCCGTTTCCGGCAGGCCCAGTGTCAGGGCGAGTGTCTTGATGTCCATTTGCGGTTGGTTGTTGGTTGGTTTATGATTCAGCCTCGGAAGGGGGCAGTCACCACCCTCGCTCAGCGTTATTAACTGTCCGTCCTTGTGGAGCCGGATTGCATCGTTGTTGGCTCCGATATCGACAAGCGACACTTCGATAAGGCGCGCCTTTGTCACTGTCGCATAGCGCTGCCCCGGCACAACAAGCTCCGCGGCGTCGCTTGTTTCGATGACCTCGAAGCCGATGCTCACCATACGGAGCGAGCCGAAGTCCCACTGCTTCTTGCACTGGGTGGAAAGTTCGGTGGCCTCGTCAAATGCGAGCTCGCCGGTGATCTCGCCGTTCTCCTTCTTTATGTCCTTTATAAGTCCGATGGCCTTGCCGCGGTTGTGCATATAAAGGAGTATGGGGTTGCGCTCATACTGGGTGATGTCCACGCCATCGGTCAGGACGCGGTACCCGTAGCTGTTGAGCGTGTCGTTTGTCAGTCTTACTCTGTTGCCCATGTCTGTGCGATAATGATTTTTTCGGTGCAAAAGTGAGAGATAAACCGCTTGTTTCCAAAAAAGTGTGCAATGGTTGCACACTTGTATGCAATGGTTGCACACTTTTTTTGAAGGCACACCTCATATTCGCACTTTTGCAGTGCAAAAGCGCCAAAATCATTATCGACATGACAAAAGCTGAACTTGAAAATAAAAGAAACCTGGCACGCACCCTGTATCTTTCAGGGAAGGAGCAGACCGAAATCGCCGAGATGATAGGCGTGTCACGAGTCACTATATCCAAATGGTGTACCGCTGACGGGTGGAAGGCCACCCGCGCTGCCAAGACCATCACTCGCCCGGAGCTCATAAAGAAATTACTCCTGGCGACAAACACATTGCTCGACAAAGTCAACGAATCCGGCGACCTCGCCCTTATAGACAGCCTCGGCGACAAGCTCTCGAAGCTGACCGCCGCCATCGACAAGCTCGACAAGTCACAGGCCAATGTCGTGGCCGCCATAGAGGTGTTCACCGCATTTTCCGAATACATTAAATTCCGCGCCAAGACAGATCCGGAGGTAACCCTCGAGTTCATCAAGAAGGTCAACAAGCTGCAGGACGGATTCCTCATCGAGTCATTCAACAAGGGAGCGCTCGTTTACCATGGCGACTAAACTTACAAAGGAACAGAAGGAGGCATTCGCGCAGTGGAAGGAACACTGCCGCGAAGTCCAGGCCATGACGGCAGCGTCCTTATCTATCGTAAAGGAGTCGCCTGTCGAGAAGGAGCGTCGCATTAAACGGCTGCTCTCCAATTATGACGAATTCTGCGAGTATTATTTCGCACACTACCTCACCCTGCGCGACAAGACCACCGGGGAGGTTATCCGAGTGATACACAATGCGCCGTTCCATACCAAAGCGGCGCTCACGATAAAGAACACGCCAAATCTGAAGGCGGTGTTCAAATGGCCGCGCGGCCACGCCAAATCCACCCACATCGGAGTGTTCATTCCCCTTTGGCTGATTTTCCAGCCGAAGAGGCTTATCAATTTTATGGTCACTGTCGGCAAGTCCGAGGATAGCGCCAACCGTCTGCTCGGTGACCTTCAGGCGGAACTGGAATACAACCAGAAGCTCATCGCTGATTTTGGTGAACAGAAAAACCTCGGCTTATGGCTGCAGGGTGAGTTCAAAACCAAAGGCGGGGCAAAATTCCTCGCCGTGGGCCGCGGACAGTCGCCGCGCGGCCTCCGCGACCGTGAGGCCCGTCCGGACTATATTGCGATCGACGACCTTGACGATGACGAGCTCTGCCGCAATGAAAAGCGTGTCAAGGAACTCACAGACTGGGTCAAGGAGGCTCTGTTCGGTGCGCTCGATGTTGGCCGTGGCCGCTTTATCATGGTAGGCAACCTTATTTCTAAAAAATCGGTACTTGCCAATATCGCCGCTTCAAAGGGTGTGCATGTGTCCGAGATAAAGGCTGTCGACCGTGACGGCAACCCGGTGTGGGTTGAGAAGTGGACTAAGGAGGAGGCGCAGGCTGTCAAGGATTTCATGGGATACCGTGCTTGGGAAAAGGAGATGATGCACAACCCCATCAATGACGGCTCCATATTCCGGCATGAGTGGATACGCTTCAAGCGTATGCCGAAACTCGAAAAGTACGAGATGCTCGTGTGCTATACCGACCCGTCATTTAAATCGACAACGGCAAACGACTACAAGGCATGCCGACTGTGGGGCAAGATCGGGACGGAGCTGCACCTCATTGACTGCTATGTCCGCCAGGACACAGTGTCCGGAATGGTGCGCTGGCTCTATGACCTCTATGAACGCACACGTGACCGTGTGGCAATATCCTTCTTCATGGAGGCCAATTTCATGCAGGACATCATCCTCGACGAGTTCGCCGCCGAGGGAAATATCCGTGGGTATCAGTTGCCCATACTGCCGGACACCAGGAAGAAGCCGGAAAAGGTGCAGCGCATCGAAGCGGTGTCGCCGCTGTGGGAGCGTGGCTTCGTATTTTACAACGAGGCTCTGAAGGAGTCCCCTGATATGGAGGTCGGCATCGAGCAGACCCTGGCTCTCGAGCGAGGCTCCCGCGCGCATGATGACGCGCCGGATGCCGACGAGGGTGCTATCTGGTATCTGCAGCGCAGCACTCGTCAGGAAGTTTTCAAACCGGTGGCGATTCCCCGTCGCTCACCTAAAAATACGTGGTAGTATGTTTATCGACGCTGACGATTACAAAGTAGTGATTGGTGATGCGGCCCTGAAAGTCATGGCGCAGTCGTCACCTGAAAATATAGCCAATGCCGAGGCGGAGGCCATTGAGGAAATATCGGGCTATCTTCGCCCGGTATATGACACCGCGGCCATTTTCACCGTGACAGGCAATGACCGCAACCGGCTTATAGTGATGTACACCGCCGACATTGTGTTGTACCACCTCACGGCTTCTCAGCCGCAGAGAATGGGCAGCGAGATACGCAAGGAGCGATATGAGCGTGCAATCAAGTGGCTCGAGGACGTACAGGCAGGCAGAATCGTCCCCGACCTTCCTCTTGCCGGATCTGATCGCGACAGTTCCGGCTTCGGCACCTCCTATTATTCATTTCCCAAACTTAGACACGACTGGTGATTATGGGCCGCAGACCGAACAGACCGAAACTCAGCCGGGCGCAGAAGGAAGCCAAAGGCAGGATACAAAAGCAGACATCCGTCATCCTGGAGCTGCACCGCTACGCGGAATTTTTCTCAAAAAACGACATCGAGGACTGGCGCCGGGCTTGGCAGAGCGCGATTGATCCACGCCATCCGTCCCGACAGAAGCTGTACGACATCTACCGCGACGCCATGACCGACTCGCATCTTTCGGGCTGCATACAGCAGCGCGTGGGGTTCGTTATGTCGCGCTCGTTCAAACTCGTCAATGAGAACGGCGACCAGGACGATGCCGCAGGGCACCTGTTCGACCAGTCCTGGTTCAAGGACTTGTGCCGGCTCTGTCTGGAGTCGATATGGTACGGCCACTCACTCATCGAGCTTGGCGATGTTGTCAGCGACGGCGACGGCCACCCGGCTTTCTCCGGCGTGTCGCTCATTCCCCGCAAGCACGTGATTCCTGAAAAGGGCCGAGTGGTGCAGCGCGTGGGCCTGAACTGGGAAACCGGCATCGAGTTCCGGGAGCGCCCCTGGCGCGACTGGCTTATCGAGGCCGGGCGCCCGGATGACCTCGGGTTGCTGCTGAAGGCCGCACTCCATACCATCCCCAAAAAGCACGCGATGACGTTTTGGGATTGTTTCGCGGAAATATTCGGCATGCCGTGGCGAATAGCCCGCACATCGACCCGCGACCCGAATGAGTTCAAGCGTCTGCAGGACATGATCTACAACGGCGGAGCCAATCAGGGTATGGTTGCCGGCATGGAAACGGAGATTCAGTTCGTGGAATCCGGCAAGGGAGACGCCTTCAACGTCTACGACAAGCGAATCGACCGCGCCAACTCTGAATTGTCAAAACTGGTGATAGGCCAGACCATGACCATCGAGGACGGCTCGTCGCTCTCACAGTCGCAGACCCACCTCGAGGTGTTCATGAATCTTGTGGAGTCTGACCGCGACTTCCTGCGCGACATCATAAACAATCAGCTAATCCCCATTATGGCCCTGCACGGCTTCCCGGTCAAGGGGCTGCGCTTCGAGTGGAACGACGCGGTGGACTATACGCCGGAGCAGCAGGTGGCATACGAAACGATGATTGCCGACCGCTACGAAGTCGACCCGTCGTATTTCGCCGACAAATATAATATGCCTGTCGGAGAGCGTCAATGTCGGTCATTATGGCGGAATTATTATGCAGGCGGCGACAGCAATGAGGACGATGACAAAAATAGTCAAAAAAAGAGGGAGAAAATTCTTGAGCGTTTCTTTGATACTCTTGACCGCCTCATGGAAAACCATAGTGCCGACGAAGTTGCACGAATACTTCACGGTCCCAGCCAAGATTTTTTCGACTGAGCCCCTCTGACTACGAGGGGCTGCACAGACGCTATGCCTCCTTACTCGATGGAGTGGTCATAGAGAAACTTGCCGCTCCCGGAGATGATTTGCGTAAGCGTCTGTCCGCGCTGTTCTCCGGCATGATGAAGTCGCTTTTCAAAGAGAAAGGTGCGCAGTTCCGTGTCGAACTTGTGGCCGACCCGGCTGTGCAGGAGTTTGTCAATGCTCATGCCTCAGCTCTCGACTCGGCCTTTCAGAAGATGGAGATGTCTGATGCGATGCGCCGGCGCCTGACCCGGTCGAATTACATTTTCTCCGGCATGAAGGCATTTCATGAGCTGCATGAGGCGTTCCCATCGCTGCTCGACGAGAACGGCAATAGAAAGCCATTCGAACGGTTTTTGAATGATGTTCAAAGCATCGACAAAACCTATAATTCCAATTACCTCCGGGCTGAATATAACTTCGTGGCCGCATCTGCGGAGATGGCCGGTCGGTGGGAGCAATTCATGCGCGACGGCGACCGATACAATCTCCAGTACCGTACACAGCGCGATGACAAGGTGCGCCCGGAACATGCCGCACTCGACCGTGTGACTCTGCCGCCTTCAGATTCATTCTGGGAGGAGTTCTACCCGCCGAACGGTTGGAACTGCCGCTGCACCGTAGTTCAGGTGCGCAAATCAAAGTATCCTGAAACTCCCCATGACGAGGCGATGCGCCTTGGAGATGAGGCCCTGCAGCGCGACACAAAAGGTGTCTTTCGGTTCAATGCCGGCAAGGAGGGCAAATCCGTCCCGGACTACAACCCTTACACCATCCGACGTTGTTCGACCTGCCCCATAGCAAAAGGAGATAAAGGCCGTAAACTGGCATTTGTGCCGGACAACGAGGTGTGCCAGGCATGTGCCATATTTCATGAATGTGCCGGCAACGCGGAGAAATCGGTCAGGGCGGTTGAACGAAAACATTATATGCGTGAAATGGCTCCATTGCTTGGACGTCGCTGCTCTAAGACCATCGACAGCAATTCAACTGTTCAGGTAGGTTTTTCAACCTATGGAAACAAGCATCTGTTTTCTGACACATTCGGCAGGTCGAAGATACTTTCAAAAGATGATTTGAAAAATCTGGACACCCTTCTTGAACACTCAACATACGAAGGCGAGTCTGGGTTGACCCACACGAGAAATGATGGGATTGAACATTTTTATTATTTCAAGACAACGTTACGCGGTCACGAAATCAGGCTAAATATAGCCAAGCAGGTTGAAACCGACCCTCACGGCCGCACTCGAACCTCATATTTTCTATACTCAGTCAATGATATATGACAAAAGCACCGAAGGCGGATCTTAGGTCTAAATTGCCAGCTTACCATTCCTTCAATGCTTTGTGCAAAATTACAAACAAATTCTGAAACACAAAAGTTTATGGGAAAGATTTTCCTGATTATGGGATTTAAGATGAAATTTTGCGTAACTTTGCCATTGACTGGTCAATCTCTCCATCGCGCTTGGGCATAATTCATCCTTCAATAATATAAACCAATGAAAAAAATCACATTTCTGCTTATGGTGCTGGCGCTCCATTTCTCGGCGGCGGCCACCGACTGGTTCCCTTTCAACACGGTAAATCACAAATGGAACATCTCACTGAATGGCGGGTATTCTCCTTCCGGGGATGTTGGACTGATGAGTTTCGGAGCGACAGTCCGAGGCATACATGCCACTATAGGGTGGCTTGGATCGACACATAAGGATGACCCGCATCTCGACACTTGGAACGAGGATGCCTCATTTATGTTCCATGCCGGCTACCAGATTCCAGTTGTGAAAGCATTCCGTATCATACCAGTCTTAGGCATGGTTGGAGTGGGAGAAGCCCACACCGATGGTTATGACTGGGATTTCACTTATGACGCGTATGGACGTCCCACAGGAATGACCAACAAGGTGACCACGGAGCTGGAGTACAAGTTTGATTACGGGGCTCATCTGGTGTTCAACCACCGCAAGCTCATTGTGAACCTCGGAGTGACACGCCACACATTGCTCGGAGGTGTCGGTCTCGAATTCTGACCGACATAAAACTGAGTTTTAATCAAAAGCTTTTTCCGGGGGCACAAAAAATGCCCCCGGCCTGTTAAATAGTCGTCTCACTTACTTTTAACGAACGAACCCACTGGGCCTCGGAGCCGGGGGCATTATGCCCTTGCTCGAGACCCAGCGGGTTCGTTTTATTATAAGTGAGACACTGCAAAATTAGCAATTTTCGCCGACATGACAATATTTGAAGTGCTGAATTTCAACCGCGAACTGCTCGAGAGGCTACGCCGGATAGGCGTAAGGCTCGAGGACACCGCCTACATCGACCTCTTTGTTGACTTCAACAACATGGTCGGTGCCGGCGACAAGGTGTCGTATGCGGTGGCGGTTCTGGCCGACAAATATGGCGTGAGCGAGAGGAAGGTATACAACCTGATAAAGCGTTTCCAGTCATCGGCTCTGCCGATTTGCCCGGCAAAGAATGACTGCAATCCGCGTGCGGTGTGATTCCCGGTTCCGATAGTGTGCCGCTGATGGCGCGTGCCTACCTTTGCACCATCACCAACAATCAACCGAAATGGCACGCAACAAATATCACCAAATCCTCGCCCGGATTCTTGACAACGGCAGGCACCAGGTCAACAAGAAGGGCAATATAACCTATCTTATCAATGAGCAGCTATCACTTACCCCGGCCGATCTGCTTGAAATTTTCGAGGGACACGGACTGGCCCGCAAGAAGCTCCGCTCCGAGCTGAGGCTCTTCATGAGCGGCGAGCGCTCTGTGGAGAAGTACCGCGAGGCCGGCATAAACTGGTGGGACTACTGCGGTTCGATCCTGGTCAACTCCTACCCCACCTATTTCGAGAAGCTCCCGCCGCTGCTCGCCAGGATCAATACAGAGCGTCGCCCGTCAAAGAACTATGTGCTGTTCCTCGGAGCGACCGAGGCAGAGAGCAACCAGGCCCCATGCCTGTCGCTCGTTCAGTTCCAAATCGAGGACGGCGAACTGGTGGTGTCTGCCTACCAGCGCAGCTCCGACGCCAACCTCGGACTGCCGGCCGACATATACCACCTCTACCTCATGGCCCGGCACATCGACTTCCCCCTCAAGTCAATAACACTGTTCCTGGGCAACGTGCATGTGTACGACAACAATATCGACAACACCCGCCGACTTCTCGCCGGAGAGGACAGCGTCAAATTCCGTGCCAACGAGGACAGTGTGCAATGCGAGCATTGCCAATGTCGAGTGCAGCCGGAATTGGATAAAATCAAATTCGAACTGAACGTATGAGCCGCCTTTATCTGTCCGCTCCGCTGCCCTTCGTCGGGCAGAAGCGTATGTTCGCCAAACACTTCATCGAAGTGATAAAGCAATATCCGGCCGGCACCGTCTTCGTTGACCTTTTCGGTGGCTCGGGGCTGTTGTCACACATCACCAAGCACACCCATCCCGATTCACGGGTCATCTACAATGACTTCGACAACTACCGGCTGCGCATAGCCAATATTCCGCGCACCAATGCCCTGCTCGACCGTATCAGACCTATATCCGACGGTTTCGGGCGGCACAAACCCATAACAGGGGCGGCAAGGGAGCGTATATTCGCCCTGCTTGAACAGGAAGAACGGGAAACCGGCTATCTCGACTTCATCACCCTGTCCTCCTCGCTGATGTTCTCGATGAAGTATAAGATGAGCATCCCGGAGATGCGCAAGGAAACGCTCTACAATAATGTGCGCAAGGCCGTATATGCCGAATGTCCGGATTATCTCGCCGGACTGGAAATTGAATCGTGCGACTACCGGGAACTGTTCGAGCGGTTCAAGGATGTGCCCGGTGTGGTGTTCCTCGTAGACCCGCCTTATCTGTCTACCGACGTGGGCACATACCGCATGTACTGGCGGCTCGCGGATTACCTCGATGTGCTGTCGGTGCTGTCTGGCCATAACTTTGTTTATTTCACTTCCGAGAAATCGTGCCTCGTGGAGTTGTGCGAATGGATGGGCCGCAACCCTTCGCTCGGCAACCCGTTCGAGCGTTGCAGCCGCAAGGAGTTTAACGCGACCATGAACCACAATGCCCGGTACACGGACATCATGCTGTTCACCACACCCGACCTCCCTGCCGTCGATGCCGTCTGAGGCCGTTTTCTCGCCCATATATCGCCAAGAGAGCCGCAACCCGATAAAGGATGTGGCTCTCTGTTTTCTTTGCGACACGGCGCGTTTATGTGGCCTTATTTCAGATGACGGAACCCGACGCAAGTATAGGTTTCTATGTTCTCGACAATATCCTCGTGATTATGGTTGGTGGCGGAGCTGTCGATGTCGAACTCCATGAAGTTCTCGCCTTCCAGTCCGGCAAGCTGCTCATGGATCTTGTCAAGCAGCCGGAACTCGCCGATATTTTTCTGCTCCGCCCAGTCGGTCACAACATGGAGATTGATCAGCGGCTGCGCCCGGTATTCGACTCCGGGCACGAGGGCATGCCACTTAAAGGGAACAAATTCGATGAACACTGCCGGGCGTGGCCATGGTGCCTCCTGCTCGAGGAACTCTACATTATGGTTCCATAGGTCGATGTGTTTGATCGCACGGGGATACAGTTCGTCATCCATGTCTGCTTCGTCCGGGCGTTCATAATACTCTCCGGCGGCATTGACACACAACGCTTCAAGCCGGGTTTTAAGTTTGCTGTATAATTCATCTCTCATTTTTCATCAATTTTATCGTAAATGATGTTTGCCAATTCATCCAGTCGTTTCTGCATCGACAAAAACCAGCCCACATAATCGTCTAAATGCCCATCATATTCTTTTTTTAGTTTGTCCAGTTCCGCTTCCAGTTGAGCAGAGCGTAGCTTGTATTTGCGAAGTGTTCTTGGATAGACGTGCGTCATGTACAACATGATTATCAATGTCGCACAGATTATTGAGGTGATGATTATCGCTGTCATTTCATTTAATATTGAAGTCTATATTGTTGATGTACTCGGTAAGGTTCTCCTCGATAATCTGCCTGACTGCTGTTTCCACTTCCGGCGACGTGCCGAGGAATTTGCGCTGCGGTATCTTGATGGTACTTCCGACCTTCATGAGTGCCATCGCTTTCCAGAAATCGGCTTCGGAGGATAGTTGGCGATTCTTTTTGTTTTGCCGGAGGGAGCCGTCTTTTCGGCGGCCGAAGGAGCCGGTAGCGGAATAATATTTGTGCCAGAAGTAACGCTTCATTCTGGCCGTCACTTTGATTTCGCCACCTTCGTTGTGAATGGCAGCTCCCGGATGGTCTGACAGAAATACGATACTGCTTTCGCGGATTTCACTGCGGATGCTCTGTCTCAAGCCACCGGAATCAACCAGTATCAGACCACCAGGGCGCGTCGGACTCTTGCGCCTCGCCCATGCCTGACTGAAGAATGCCTGCCGCTCGAAGTTTTGGTCGAACTCATCTCCAAGTTCGACCTGTATGTCGCGCAATATGCTTCTGAAGACAGCACGAGTCTGTTGGTCAAGTTCGCTCATTATGGGTCGGTTTTGCGGGGTTCGTCATCGAGCATGTCGAACAGGCTTGGCGCGTCAGACGCCACGACCGGGCTTTCAGGCCCTGCCGTGGCGTTCATGATGTTATAGAAGGTGCGTTCGCTGATCCAATAGACCGGATATATGTACCTGCGCCATATCTCGCGGTTGCTCAGTCCGTTGCGGGCGTGCTGGTCATATATCCGGTTTATCTCCTCGACGCGCTTCCTGTATGACATTCCGCGCTTTTTTGCCATTGTGCGTCAGATGATTCTTGGTTTATCCTTGCGTATCGGTTTGTACGGCCTGATGTCGAGGGTCATCTCGCAGCTCACGGTCACACGGCCGCTTCCCTCGCACTGGAGGCACACATGGGTTTCCCCAGGCTCGTCCCCTGGCACTGCGCCGGTGCCATGGCAATTGCGGCACAGCGCGATTTTGGGTGGTCTTGTTATTTCCCTGATCATTGTATCGTGTTGTATCAAGTTCTTCAGTCTACGTCTGTCATCCCGAGGGGGATTTGCCGCCAGGCTCCTTCGCCATCCTTGTACTGGGCCCGGATGAACCTCTTGCTGATTGTGGGCTGGTAGGAGGCCTCGATGATGCGGACACCTTCCAGGAAACGTTCGTCGCCGCTCTCCTCGGCCATCTTGCGCAGCTGCAGCACCCGGCTGGCCTTGATGTTGCCCTGGCTGTCGCGGCTGAGCAGGCGCAACACGGCGTTGACCAGCGCCTTGGTGGCGTCATCCTTGGCCTGGCTCTCGATGTAGCCCTTGACCATAGTTATCCCGTCCTCGACAGTGTCGCGGTAACCGTCCAGCGTGTTCACCCCCAGGATCAGCCTGAATGTGCCGTCGGAGTTGGTGAACGTGTGGCTGAACTGGCTGTCAGTCCTCACTCCTGTTATTTCCGCCTTCATGGCCAGGATGGCCTTGAAATTTCCGAACACGGTCTCCTTGACCTGTTTAAGGATATCGCTCACCTCGCGAAGCTGGGGTATGGCCGTCGCCACCTCCTCATCGACCAGCTCCGCGTACTGGCGCAACTGTTCCTTGCGCGCTTGTTCCCGACGCTTCTTTTCCCTTTCGGCCTTGAAGGCCTCGTACTCTTCCCGCTCCAAGGCGGTCATTTCTACCTGTTCCATTTTGTTTTTATGTTTTATGGTTTTGTGTGATGCTTTTTGTGGCATTTGTACTCAAGCCTGGCCTATTGGATTGACCGTGACGGTTGTTGCACAGGATGGTGGTGGCGGGATAGCTCTCCGCCCGGGATGGCACCGCAACCCTCCATTGCGCTCTATCGCATAGAGTCTGGCCCGCAGTTCTGGATGCTCCACACGGCTGACGCGGTTGAAGTCTTTTCCCGCGATTCGCGGGTCGCGGCACAGGGCGTTGATGCATTCCCAGTCGGAGGTGTCTACTCCCATGCGCTGCATCAGGTGGAGGGTCGCGCTGCGCTCCTTGCGGAGCTTCTCCCGGCCTCCGGTTCCCCGCTCCATATCGGCACAGCATCGGTCGTATTCCGCCTGGGTCATCTCCCTCAGGCTCTCGGTGCGGCCATCCGTGTACTGAAGCACGATGCTGCGCTTGACCTCGTCCCGATCACCAACGGGGTTCATCTCCCGTATCGCGGTGTAGAACCGTCCGAAGTTAGTTACCTGCTGTGCCATATCATCGACAAGTTTTATTTGCCAAATCAACGCATACTTCGGCATAGTATCGCCCAAGCCACATCATAGCCTCGTCAATTTTAGTCTTCACCATAGCCAGTTCTCGTGTTGCCCCTGTCGCAGCCATCATATCAAGATTGCAGATAGCTGTCCTAAGCAGCCCTGTTAAGTTGGAACACTGTGCGTCAAGAGCCTGTAGCTCAACAACTGTCAATTTCTTTGCCATAATTTTACTTTTTATTCGGTTTCCAATCTATCGTTACCTTGACGGTTGCGTTGTCTGCGCCCCCAGTAGCGTTCCGCGCCTTCCTCCCAGATTATATAGTGTCCTTTAGGGCCGAAGAAGCGGCCTTTAGACACCGCCTTGAAGCCTTCGACGAATATCTTCTGGTCGGCGTCGAACATCACCTTGCGTGCTGTCCGGCCATCGGGATTCCGCCCCTCTGCCTGGCTGACGAAGATGATCAGTTTGTTGCGATGTCGGCTGACGAAGTCGGCGTACTCGGCGGCGCTCAGACCGGTGTACTGGAAGCTGTCTACTATGTAAAAATCAGGGCTTTTAGGCTTCGACATCCTCGCGTCGAGCTCCTCGACAGGTTCGCGGTTTAGCAGCAGAAATCTGCCTCCGGTCTCCTCCATCCTGTTCTGGACGAGCGTCTGTTGCATGCTGAGGCTCGTCCCCTGCTCGAGGCTGTCATACGCGACACGACCGAACTTGCACAGTTCCTTGGCAAGCTGCATCAGGAACCCCGTCTTCCCGTTGCCTGACTGTCCCCAGACAAACCAGATGCCGGTCCGTTCCGGTTGCCCGAAGGCGTCAGCCCAGGCCCCGGTGAAAGGAATCACCCTCTTCTTCATTTTCATCACTTCGCTTGCTGAATATGCTCTTGCCATTTTGCTCTTTGTTTGAATAGTGTCTGAATGGTGGTTGAAAGCTGTTCAAATGTTGTTCTCATCCGTGCCTGCCGCCCTGACGCGTTTCTCACGGTGGATGGCGCCTTTGACACAGCGCAGGTCGAATCCGTTCTTTTCCGACGAGGCGATGATCCTGGCCACCGTCCGCCTGTCGCTGATCCCGTTGGCCTGGCATATGGCGGCCACATCGACTTCCGTTGTAGGATCGAGGTTGAAGAACCTGCGCCCTATGCGGGAGTATATCTCGTTGTAGCCTTTGCGGTTGGCGTTCACCCCGCGCTCGATGCGGGCCTCGATGTAGGAGGTTGACATGAACACTATCCCGCATTTCCCCTCGAGGTGGTTGTAGATGTTGATGAAGTAATGGAAGACGTTGTCGTTGAGCTTGTCGCCCTCGTCGAAGACAAGCAGCGGGGAGTCCATCCGGGAAATCTGGGCGATGCAGGCCTCGAGCATCTCCCGTATCCGCAACCCGGCCCCGCGCAACCCCACCTTGCGGGCTATCTCCCGGATGAAGTCGCTCTTGCGCATGTCCTCGTCGCAGAGCACCACGAAGACCTCCCTGTTCTCACGGGCGTAGATCTCGGCGGCGGTGGTCTTGCCGCATCCGGCGTCCCCAACTATCCACCTCACATTGCGGAACTGCTGGGCGTCGGAAAGCGCCGCCTGTACCTCCTGGAAGGTTCCGGTCTCCACGACCTGCCATCCCCCACGCCCGGCTCCGGAGATGAGCTGCTCTTTAAGCGACAGGAACATATTGTCGCTGACGCTGCGGTAGTCGCCGGCCAGGATTACGCTCAGTGTGGCCGGGGAGATTCCCCTGAGGCTGGCGGCAGCCTTGTTCTGGCTGGGATATTTGGCCACATATTCCCTCAGCGCTTGCGCTATGATGTCTTTTTCCTGATGTGTCATTGGTGGTGGTTTGTTTTAGTCTGTTGATGGTGGTTGTCTGTGTCATAATTTTCCGGCGACTCGGCGTTGGTCGATGCGGATTTTCCCGTCAATCGGGTCAAGTATCATGTTGCTTATGGCCTTGCCGACACGCCCGGGCGACAGATCTTCCGGATCCAGGCTGTATTTCCGCGTCCGGCGGCGCACCTCGAGGTCGATTTCACGCTCGACATCCTTCTGGCGCGTGACCCCGGCGAGCTTGGGACGCCTGAGCCCTTGCTGTTCCATGGCGGTGCCGTGCTCGCGCTCGATGACGCGCCCTTCTACCTGCCGTGCCACCCGGTCCTCTGTGTTGGCCTTGATGTTGGCCAGGATGAAGGCCCGTTCCTCCGGAGTCTGCTCTTGTATGTTGCGGTGCACCACGAAGTAGGTGCCGGCTATCCTGGCGAAACGCTCGCGGCCATCTGGGTCTTTGGTGTAGAGCCTTACAGATCCCGGCTCATACGGGTCGTAACGCACTATGAACTTGCGGCCGCGGTTCTCGCGCAGGAATCCATGGTCTGGCATCCCGTCCTCACCGTACACCTCGTAGCGGTAGGTCTTCCCTTTTACTGTGAGCCTAAGCCCGCTGTCGGTGTAAGTAACCAGCCTGTCAGCGGTGAGCCAGAACATATCAACCATGTCTCCCACGGTGACCTCGGGAGTCTCGGGGTTGACGCTGCTCCGATACATCTCCAGGCGGCTCTGTCCGGTGGCGTGATGGAGACTCTCGTTCCATTCCTTTCGGGCCTTGGCGTAGGCCTCCTTGAGTTCCTGGAGGGTGTAAAGCTTGTCGACATTGGCCCTGATGCGCTCGAGGTTGGGACGGCTCTCCGCCTTCCTCGCGGTGATGTTCTGCCCGGTGAAGCGCCAGTCCTTGTGCAGCACCTGCGCCTGGAACCGCCCGAAGACGCTTTCTATGGTCTTCGACTGGCCGCTGTATGGGGCCGTAGGACGGTGGACGTGGGCCGCGATCCGGTCGAGGAAGGCGCCGATTTTCTTGTGGCCGCCCTGGTTGTCGTGCACCAGCTCGTAAGGTTTGTGCCCCGAGGCTTGGATGGCCATGCGGTAGGCGTGATATTGCGCCTCGTAGTCCTCGTTGTCGGAGATGTGGTAGCCGAGCATCACCTCGGAATACGCGTCGATGACCTCGTATACCTGCATCGTCCGGGCCTGCCAGCCTTTCCCCTCGACCCACTCCTTGTAATAGAGGTTGAGCTTCGTGCCGTCCCCATACCAGAGGGAGTCCCTCATTGACGGCATCACGGTCTGGTTCTTGCGGCTGTAACGCTGGTGGGAGGCAAGCTCCCCGTGGACGGCGTCGTACCACAACGGCTCTATGTCGGGACGCTTCAGGTACTGGGTCAGGCTCTGGAGGCTTTTCAGGGGCTTCCACTCCAGGAAACCATCCTTGCCACGGTTGCGCCGGTTGACGGCATCCACCTCCAGGTTGTACCTGTCGAGTATCTGCCTGTTGGTGTACACCGGCACGGAGCTCCTTTTCAGGGCGACGATGAACCTGCCGGCCTCCGGGGTGATTATCGCCGTGTTGGAGTTGCCGATCTTCCCGCTGAGCAGGCATCGGTACCCCTTCTGGCGGTAAGTCCTGATTTTCGACTGCAGGCGCCTGATGCTGGCCGGGAGCGTGTGCCCGTAGGCGCACCGCATCTCCTCGTAGACCTCGCCGATAGTCTCCTCCACGCTTTGCGCCGGGCCATTCAACGCCTTGCGGTAGACGCTGGTGTCGTCGAGGATTTCCACCAAGCGGTTAAGCACTGAGGCGTTTGTCGTGTATTCCCGGATTGTCTCTTCCGTGAGGCGCGTCTTCCGGCCTCCCTTCTCATAGGTGTAGTCCTCGAAGAATTTCCTGGCGTCGTTGTCGACGGCGACCTTCAGCCGCTCTCTGAGTGCCTCCTTCCGGAGGAGTTCCCCAGGGTCGCCGTAACGTTCCTCAAAACGCAGGCGATAGCATTCGCGGAGCTTGTAGTAGTCTATGCGTGCGCAGGTGCCCAGACCTCCAGCCCGGGACACGCGCAGCTCGGGATGACGATAAAGAGTTTTATCTAAAGTTCCTCTACTCATAACCGGCTCGCCATCACGGGCTGATGTCAGCTCGTCATACGTCACGCATATTATTCCATTATGCAGCTCCATCTCGAACACTTGCTATCGGATTAAAGGGATGCCGCCCGAAGCTGTATTGCCGGAATGTCGGCAACCTTGACGTCATCATACTCGGCGACCACATTGTCGCCGATTGTGACATATCCCTTGCCGGTGGCCTTGTCAAGCTTGATGGAGGCTCCGTTGATGAACGACTGCATCATGTTGCCCTCGCTGTCATAAAAGCACTCCGACTCCGCTACAATGAGGTGAGCTTTGCAGCCCATCTTGCGGGCCGCCATCCTTATCTTGCGGGCGAGCAGAGAGTCCGAATTGAAGGTCAACGCCTTGCGCACCATTCTGTCAGTGCAATCGAATATCTTCTCCAGCTTGCGGCTCTGTTCAGCCGTGACGGTGATGGATTTTTTCATTTTGATTTTAGTTATATGGTTGTTGTTCCTTGTTCAATTGGCGGTTGATTTTCTCTATGGCTTTGCCAAGATGGAAATGTCCGGCGACGAGGGCTTGGTAATTTCTATTGAAATGGGACTCCTCGTCATCGTGAGTCTCCTCGAAGCGATCCAGAACGTTGTCTGCATCCTCGAAATTACGTTGCAAGGTGTTAAGGAGAACTTTCACTACGTTCTCGACCATGATCTCTGACTGTCGTTTCATTGCATTCAGTTTTTAGCTTTGTGGAAGAACTCGGACTCGAACCGATAACTCCTTAAATTTTGTCTATCTCGCGGCTTTTTCGTATCTTTGACCGCTGTTCCATCAGGAACTCGATGCAAAGATATACGAGATATTTTGATTATGCAAGAAAATACGCAAGAAAAATCAATTGTAAAGCAAAATATTTTGCTTTACCTGAAACAGCGAGGAGTTTCTGAATATAAATTTTATCAAGACTCAGGTATTACCCGTGGTATACTGAAGCAACCTAACGGAATTAGAGAAGATAACATTGCGAAATTTCTCGCCTATGCGCCAGAGGTCAATCCGACCTGGCTTTTGACTGGAGCTGGCCAAATGCTCAATTCTGAAGAGGCTATTACGTTTGAAACCTCTCCAGTTAAGGCTTCCACACAAGCACATAAACACGTCATGAAGCCTTCCTCAACATTGCTGTTTGCTACAGAATACGAATCTTTAATTACCAAGGACACCCCTGGTGCAATCCCTTTAGTCTCTGAAAAGGCCGCTGGAGGATTGATAAATGACGAAAACACGAATATCAATGAACGTGATGTAATAGGGTACTATGTGATTCCAAAATTTCGTCATTTGAATGTCGACTTCTTGATAGAGGTATATGGCGATTCAATGGTGCCGTTCATATATCCCGGAGACATTATCGCGTGTTCGATAATTCATGAGTCGAGATTCATACATTGGAACAAACCACACCTTATTGTGACACATGAGCAGGGGATGATTGTAAAACGGCTACGCAAAAGCACCGAACCCGGCTGTCTGTTGGCTGTCTCAGACAACGCGGAATATGACCCTTTCGACATCCCTAAGAATGAGATTGCGGGCTTGGCACGTGTTGTAGGTGTCATACATATTGAGTGAAATATACCAATCCACTGCATATAAGAGATTTTCAATCTACTATAATTTCAATAGTCAGTATTAATACAATATAGGAAAGACCATGTCTGAACAAAATAACATCTTATGAAAAGGCTTGAACGCATATTGAAAAGCTATAAGCGCGACCGGCTTATTAGCTTTAACAACCTTATTAAAGCTTATTATTCATTGAGTTCAAACGAGATCAATAGTCTATGCGACTATAAAAGTGCCATAAAGACCTATAATAAGTATCTACCTTGTTTGGATCAGTGTATTTATGAGGAGGTTGGTGTTTCACTCAGATATTGTAGAAGGTGCCATTATTTAGAGTTTGATGAAGAAATTGATTGTCCCACTCCATCCTCTTTCATAAAAGCTATCGATTTAGATTTTGAATCGATTCTGATTACCACCTATAATAACTTTGAATCATACTGGGATCAAGTCTTGGCAAACTATAAAAGGCCATCTGCGAGACAAAATCGATTGGCCTATCTTATCAATAGATTAGATGATGAATTGCACGATTCTGAAACAGTGAAATATCCTACCGTAGTGGATCAGATAAGCCGGTTGAAATCAAAATATGAACTCTTAATAAGCTAACGGCACCTCAAGAGAGACATCTTAGCGACACCTTAAAATGTTCCACGCACATATGCCAAATGTGCAAAAAGGATAAATTGTTGATTAGCAACAGCCTGACTATGTATAAAAACGTATAGTTAACAGGTTGCACTGGCAGTTTGCCCCCCCCTAATGTTGCCTAAATTGCCCGGAATCACCAAAACGCCGTGCCGTTTTCTATGTTCCACACACTGCTTTACTGCAAAAAGTGTCCATCCAAACGTCCATCCAAAGTGTCCATCCAAATGTCCACCCAAACTTAAAATAAGATATTTTGACACAAAAAAACGGAAGAATCGTCCTCCGTTTAAATTCCCAATGTATATGCTTCTATGGATATTACTTCAAATCACACTTACGACGGCATCTGATTAACTCTGACTGCTTGATTATCGCTGTTTTAGTGATTACTGCGCCTCCTCCTGAAAGCCCGGCGTGGAGTAAATAGCCCTTGCTTGCTCCAACCTCCTCCTTGGTCAGCACCTCATATACAGCCGATACAGACCCAAAGTAAAAGTCGCGTCTCTTTCCCTTCAAATGCACATGAATAACCTTTGTCATATTGTTTCTATTTAAATTTGCTGCAAATATACCAAATAATAATTATATGGAATAATTTCAGGAAATAAGTAAGGCGCAAAGTCCCCTCCCTGTCTCTTAAGACAGCTTTGCGCCCCTGTAATTCCGCTACCCACAATACCTATCCAACTGTTTTAAAACCCTATATAAACCTATTTTCGCCATATTTAAACGAACATTCGCGTTTATGTAACTTTTCCGCCCAATAATGTAAACCTAATTTAAACCTATGTAAACTTTCAGGCACATTTCGTTTTAACACCCTGCGACCTCATTACATTCATAACCATCTAAAATCCAAACAGTTCCATCAACACCAATCAAACGGCTGAATGCACGCTTCGTTTTACCGCCCTTACTCTTTTGCGCTGGTCATACCGGCTTCCGCTCTCCTTGCAAATGAAATGCCCGCTTGTGAGGTTGTCACGGATTCAATTCCGGAAACATTTGACAACCCGTCACCGGCGGATACCCTCCTGAATGTCTCAAAGGCGTCGAAAATAGACATCAACTCGGATGGCTCCTCAACCCAGATTACCGTGAGGGGACTCGATGAATCGAAGGATAATTTCTATTATGACACTCAGGCCCGAAAAAACACGACGGCGTTCTCACTCTTCCAGGTTCAATGCAGCGATATCAGCGATGTTCTTGTCCTTGAGTCTGAAAATGACGTGAAGGTCTCTTACGTGGACGCCGACGGCAATCCGCGGAACTATAATTTCGTGTTCCAGGATCCTGAAAACCGCTCCCAGAAATCATATATCGGGGCGAAATGGAGCGACTTCGCCTTCAACCTTTCAGACAGCCACGCGGTCAAATGGCAGATAGTCACACGCGGACTTTCGCTGGGATGGGTGACACCCGTGGAAGCTTCTCCTTGGTTTGCTCCGTCGATGGGTCACAGCATCGAGCTTTCGTGGCTGATGGTCATGGGTGTTGAGATGACCTACCGTTCGTTTTCAGTTTCGGCCGGTCTCGGTGTTGAAGGACGTAATTTCGTGACAAAAGGCTCACGTTATTTCTTCAAGAATCCCGACGGACGTATATCCCTTGAACCTTATGCCGACAATATGGCCGAACGACGTTCACGTATCAATGTGTTCAGCCTTGAGGTACCGGTGCTTTGCACATTGAAATTCGGAAACAAGAACTACTGGGGAGTCACGGCCGGCCCTGTTGTCAATTTCAACACCTCCGCCAACATCAAGACGCAATACAAAATCGGTGATGAGGAATATTCGATAAAGACAAACGGCATCGGCCAGCGTCCGGTCACGGTAGATATGCTGCTCTCATTGCATTACAGGGGTTTAGGTCTTTATGCCCGATATTCTCCGATGAATATTCTGAAGACTGCCGCTGACATGGATTTCGGGGCATTTTCAACAGGCATCTCCCTGCTTTTCTGACGTCATACACTAATTATATCCATACTCTCTCCCGAGCCGGGCATTGCCCGGCTTTTTTGTTTGGCTGCAACGGGAATGATGCAATTTTATCCCGCAATTGTCTAACGGGCGGATGAGATATAATAGCTAACTTTGCATCAAACAAAAAATCAATCTATGGATTTTACTCTGTTTTTTTCGTCATTACTCGACATCCTTAATGAGATGTCACCTTACATATTGCTCGGCTTCCTTATTGCCGGGCTGCTCCATGAGTTTGTCAGACCCGAGACGATGAGCCGTCATCTTGCGGGAAAAGGGTGGAAACCGGTGGTGAAAGCCGCAATGTTCGGTGTGCCGCTTCCCCTCTGTTCCTGCGGGGTGTTGCCTACGGCTGTCGGCCTTCATCGTCAGGGTGCGTCGAAAGGAGCCACGACATCATTCCTTATAGCCACGCCTCAGACTGGTGTTGACAGCGTGGCAGCGACCTATTCGCTCCTTGGACTGCCGATGGCGGTGTTGCGCCCGATTGCCGCCCTTGTGGGTGGATTTGTCGGAGGAATGTGGGTTAACGCGGCAGACAAGGAAAAGCGGGAGCCGGGCGACGGCTCTGCCATCTCCGACCCCGGAAATGGCTTGGGACATTGTGATGATGGTTGCCATACGGCAGCCAAAGGGCCATCCGCCTCTATTGCGGCTCGTCTTTCGGCAGCCGTCAGGTATGGCATGGTTGATATGGTGGCCAGTGTCGGCAAATGGCTTGTCATAGGCCTGGTAGTGGCCGCGCTTATCACAGTGTATGTGCCTGACAGCTTCCTTGTCTCGCTGAGCGACCGGCCGCTGTTGGCTATGATTGCGATGATTGTAGTGGCCGTGCCGATGTATGTGTGTGCAACAGGCTCCATCCCCATCGCGATGTCACTTGTGCTGAAAGGCCTGAACCCCGGGGCCGCGTTTGTGCTGCTTATGGCCGGCCCGGCGGCAAACTTCGCGTCAATGATGGTTCTGGGGCGCGCCATAGGGAAAAAGGCAACCGCGATATATGTAATGTCGGTTATCGTGACGGCGTTGTTCTTCGGGCTTATGGTCGATTACCTGCTGCCCGCCGATTGGTTTGGAATGCTTGGCCGTATGTCGGCCGATGTCGGCCACTCCTGTCACCACTCCTTCGGATGGTTCGAGACCTCCTGCACCCTTCTGCTGCTCATCCTGCTGGTGTATTCCTTCTTCGTGTCACGCCGGCATCATCATAGTCATTCACAACTTAAATCAACAGATATGACACAGACATTCAAGATAGACGGAATGGCGTGTAACCATTGCCGCATGACAGTCGAGAAAGCCATCGCAGCCATCCCCGGCGTGGAGAAGGTCGTGGTTGACCTCTCGTCGGCTTCGGCCACAGTCGAGGGTGAATTTGACCCCTCTGCGGTTGTCAAAGCCGTTACAGAGTCTGGTTTCGACATCAGATAAACCAAACACCCCTGCGTGATGTTTTACAACTAAGTCAAGAAACTTAGTGTGTCACATCATGCAGGCTACTTTATATGACCATACCCTGACACCGCTGAAACGCGGGTTCGTAACCGCCCTCCATCTTATGGTGCTGGCGGCTTCAGTGGTTATGATAGTATGGATTACCCGCGAGACCATCGACAATGTCTCCTTCCTGTCGGCTCCGGGATATATGAAGTTCCAGTTCTGGGTGTGCCTTCTGTTCCTGTTCGATATTGCAGTGGAATGGCTTTTCGCCCCCCGGAAGTGGAGATACCTTGTGGCCAACATATTTTTCATACTTATCAGTATCCCATGGCTGAACCTCGTGGAGGCCCTTCACCTCCATATGTCATCGCCGGTGGCATACCTGATGCGTTTCGTCCCGATGATTCGTGCGGGGTATGTCCTGGCATTGATATCAGGAGCCTTGTCGGCCAACAAGGCGTTGAGTATGATGGCCGTCTACATAATCTGGGTGATAACGTCGGTGTATTTCGGGTCTCTTGTGTTTTTTGTAGAGGAGCATTACATCAATCCCCTTGTCGGATCGTGGTGGGATGCCCTGTGGTGGGCGTCGCTGAATATCACTACCGTGGGGTGTGAGATATCCCCCATGACCGCGACAGGCAAGGTGCTCGCGATAATCCTTTCTGGGGAAGGGCTGATACTTTTCCCGGTGTTCACTGTGTATGTCACCAACGCAGTCATAGGTTCGCAGAAAGGGGAAGCATTACGTAGTTTTTGACACTTGCGGGGGGATATATTGCATTTTTTTGCTACATTTGCAGGATGATATCAATCATTGCGAATTATAAACCAATATCACATAATTTTTAGCTTATGGCAATTTCCACTGAATTGAACAAAACGAAAGCCGTTCTCAGTGATAAGAGCTGGGCTCGCTGGACTGCCTTGGGGCTGCTCGCGTTTGCGATGTTCTGCTCTTACATCTTTATGGACATCTTGTCGCCGATCAAAGATCTTTTGCAGTCGACCCGAGGCTGGGATTCGACCGCGTTCGGCACTATGCAAGGCTCGGAGACATTCCTCAATGTCTTCATCTTCTTCCTGATTTTCGCCGGAATCATCCTCGACAAGATGGGTGTCAGGTTTACGGCCATCCTGTCAGGCGCCGTGATGCTTGTCGGCGCGACAATCAACTGGTATGCCCTCACTGATGCCTTCCTGGGAAGTTCGCTTGACGTATGGTTCACCAACCATCTCAACTATATCCCTGTTTTCGACGAGCTTGGCATCTCCCCCTTCTATGAAGGTATGCCCGCTTCAGCCAAGTTCTCGGCAGTCGGCTTCATGATATTCGGCTGTGGAGTGGAAATGGCCGGTATCACAGTGAGCCGAGGAATCGTGAAATGGTTCAAAGGTCGCGAGATGGCCTTGGCTATGGGTTCGGAAATGGCCCTTGCCCGTCTTGGTGTGGCCACCTGTATGATATTCTCCCCTATGTTCGCTGAACTTGGCGGCCATGTGAGCGTAGCCCGTTCGGTGGCGTTCGGAGTCGTGCTGCTGATGATTGCCCTTATAATGTTCATCGTCTACTTCTTCATGGACAAGAAACTCGACGAACAGACCCACGCCGAAGAGGAGAAGGATGACCCCTTCAAAATCAGCGACCTCGGGAAAATCCTTACCAGTGCAGGTTTCTGGCTGGTGGCACTCCTTTGCGTGCTGTATTACTCCGCCATCTTCCCCTTCCAGAAATATGCCGTCAACATGCTCCAGTGTAACCTGACACTGACTCCTCCCGACAGCTCTTCATTCTGGGCCACAGACACCGTGACGGTTCTTCAGTATGTCATAATGCTTGTGGTGGCTGCAGCCGCTTTTGCAAGCAACTTCTCCAAGAACAAGGCCATCCGTTATTCCACTCTGGCTATTGCAGTCATCTCCCTGGTCGGTTACTGTGTGATGGGATACATGCGCCAGTCGGCAGCCGCTATCTTCGCGGTGTTCCCCCTCCTGGCCGTCGGCATCACCCCCATTCTCGGCAAATTTGTCGATTACAAGGGTAAAGCGGCGTCAATGCTTGTGCTCGGGTCGATATTGCTTATCGCCTGTCATCTTACATTCGCGTTCATCCTGCCGATGTTCAAGGGCAATGACCTGGCGGGTGTCTGTGTGGCATATGTGACCATCCTGGTGCTGGGCGCATCATTCTCCCTGGTCCCCGCTTCCCTCTGGCCCAGCGTGCCCAAGCTTGTCGACGCCAAAATCATCGGTTCGGCCTACGCCCTGATTTTCTGGATTCAGAATATCGGTCTCTGGCTTTTCCCCCTCCTTATCGGCAAGGTGCTTGACAACACAAACCCGCAGATCACGGAGGCCCTCGCCAACGGCACCATGTCGCCCGAGACTGCAGCTATCAGTTACAACTACACCTGGCCGCTGGTGATGCTGGCGTTCCTCGGTGTGGCAGCCCTGCTGCTCGGCCTTGTGCTCAAGGTTATCGACCGCAAGAAGGGTCTCGGCCTTGAAGAACCCAACATCAAGAGTGATGAAACAGAGGTTCTTGAATCAGAAGTGGCAACCGCTGAGGAATAAAATTATAAGCAAGCTATATTTTTCAGATATTATTCAATGAAACCGGCCAAGTTTTTGGTCGGTTTCATTGCTATTATATAATTATTTTCATAACTTTGCGGTAGAATCTAACCTTAGGAAACCGCTCTCCTGTTTTCTTACCAAGCAGAATAAACAAAATCTTACCATATCTAATAAAAACAATGAGCAAACCTTATGTAGTCGGAATCGACATAGGCGGAACCAACACCGTCTTCGGTATTGTCGATGCCCGTGGCGTGGTTATCGCCAGCTCCTCTATCAAGACCCGCAAGCATAATACCATCGAGGCATACCTTGATGAACTCCACGCCGAGCTTACCAAACTCATCGAGGTGAATGATGCCGTAGACAAAATCCACGGTATCGGTATCGGCGCTCCCAATGCCAACTATTACACCGGCACCATCGAAAGCGGCGTGAACCTCCCCTGGCCTACCCCCATACCCCTGGCACAGCTCGTGAGCGAGAAATTCGGTGTGCCCGTGTCAATAACCAATGACGCCAACGCGGCCGCCATCGGCGAGATGACATACGGTTCTGCCCGCGGACTCAAGGACTTCATCATGATTACCCTCGGCACAGGCGTTGGTTCGGGTGTTGTCATCAACGGCCAGCTCGTATATGGCCACGATGGTTTTGCCGGCGAACTTGGCCATCTCATCGTGAAGCGCAACAACGGGCGTCTCTGCGGTTGTGGCCGTAACGGCTGCCTGGAGACCTATTGCTCCGCCACCGGCGTTGCCCGCACTGCCCGCGAGTTCCTGGAAGCCCGTGGCAACGAGCCTTCGTTGCTCCGCAATATGCCTACCGACGAAATCACATCCAAGGATGTCTATGACGCGGCGATTGCCGGCGACAAGCTCGCTAAGGATGTGTTTGAGTTCACAGGCGACATCCTCGGCGCGGCTCTTGCCGATTTCACTATCTTCTCCGCTCCCGAGGCGTTTATCCTCTTCGGTGGCCTCGCCAAGAGTGGCGAACTGCTGATGAAGCCTCTCCGCGAGTCGATGGAGAAGAATATGATGCCTATCTGGAAGGGTAAAGTGAAGGTTCTGCTCTCCGAACTCAAGGAAGCTGATGCCGCTGTGCTCGGCGCGAGCGCCCTCGGATGGGAGGCAAAGTTCCAGCCCATCACCCCTTCGGCGGTTCCCGTGGCTCCCACCCCTGCCACAGTGCCGGCTACCGCCCCCAAAGTATAAACCGATAAAGCGCGATAAACCACTAAAAAACCGGAATCGATTCAATCGATTCCGGTTTTTTAGTGGTTTATGCTTTTGTTGGTAAGGGATAATCAGCCCTTCACAGCTGCGATGCCGGGGAGAACCTTTCCTTCGATGGCCTCAAGAAGAGCACCACCACCGGTGGAAACGTAGCTTACCTCGTCGGCCAGACCGAACTTGTTCACACAGGCAACGGAGTCACCACCGCCAACGAGCGAGAACGCGCCGTTGTTGGTTGCTTCAACGATAGCCTCGGCGATAGCGCGTGAGCCGGCAGCGAAGTTGTCGAACTCGAACACACCTGCAGGGCCGTTCCAGAGGATGGTCTTGGCACCCTTGATGGCGTCTGCGAAAATCTTGCGGGTCTCGGGGCCGGCGTCGACACCTTCCCATCCTTCGGGGATGTCCATAACGGAGCAGATCTGGGTGTTGGCGTCGTTCTTGAAGTCGTCAGCCGCCACGCAGTCAACGCCGAGCACGAGGTTTACACCCTTCTCTTTTGCCTTCTGCATGATTTCGCGGGCGAGGTCAAGCTTGTCGAGCTCGCAGAGAGACTGGCCTACGTTACCACCCTGAGCCTTGGCGAAGGTGTATGTCATACCGCCGCAGAGGATAAGGTTGTCAACCTTGTCCATGAGGTTCTCGATGATGCCGATTTTGGTCGAGACTTTCGAGCCGCCCATGATAGCGGTGAAGGGACGCTTGATGTCGCTGAGGATTTTGTCGACGGCGTCAACCTCTTTCTCCATCAGGTAACCGAGCATCTTGTCTTCGGGCTTGAAGTAGTCGGCGATGACGGCGGTGGAGGCGTGCTTGCGGTGAGCGGTGCCGAATGCGTCGTTCACATATACGTCGGCGTAGGAAGCGAGCTTCTTGGCGAAGTCTTTCTGCTTCTCCTTCATCTCTTTCTTTGCGGCATCATATGCGGGGTCTGCTTTGTCGATACCTACGGGCTTGCCTTCCTCTTCGGGATAGAAACGGAGGTTCTCGAGCAGGAGCACTTCGCCGGGCTGGAGGCTTGCGGCGGCTTCTGCTGCGTCAGCGCAGTCGGGAGCGAACTTCACGTCGCGGCCGAGAGCCTTGGCGACGGCGTCTTTGATCTGCATGAGGGAGAGTTTGGGGTTTACTTTCCCTTTGGGCTTGCCCATATGCGACATGATGATCAGGCTGCCTCCGGCTTCAAGGATTTTCTTGAGGGTGGGAAGCGCGCCACGGATACGGGTGTCGTCAGTGATGTTGCCGTTCTCATCCAGGGGCACGTTGAAGTCAACGCGTACGATGGCTTTTTTGCCGGCAAAGTTGTAATCGTCGAGTTTCATGATTGATGATTTGATATGTTTGGGTTTAATTTTGTTTTTATCGTTTTCAGCCAACAAATATACTCTTTTTCATCGAGGCGGTGAAACCTGCCGCGTTAAATTTTGCTATAAGTGGCAAGAAATCCTTTCATCTCCTCGGCCACGGCCTTGGCGGCCTCCGCTGCGGCTTCGGCGAAGTCCTCGCCGGAGGAGGCGTAGATGATGGCGCGGGAGGAGTTGACCAGCAGGCCGCAGTCGTCTGTCATCCCATAACGGCACACCTCTTCGAGACTTCCACCCTGGGCACCCACTCCGGGCACGAGGAGGAAACTGTCGGGAGCGACGGCACGGATGTCCTCGAACATCTGGCCCCGGGTTGCTCCGACCACATACATCATCTCGTCGGTCGACGCCCAGGTCTGCGACTTGCGGATTACTGTCTCAAACAGGCGGTTGCCATCCTCGTCACGGATGAGCTGGAAATCAAGGCTTCCCTTGTTTGAGGTCAGGGCGAGCAGTATCACCCATTTCCCCTCCTGGCCGAGGAAGGGCTTGACGCTGTCCTCTCCCATATACGGGGCTACTGTGATGGCGTCTGCCTGCAGGTCGTTGAAAAAGGCGCGGGCATACATCGCCGAAGTGTTGCCAATGTCGCCGCGTTTCGCGTCGGCAATGACGAAATGACGCGGATGGTTCTCACGGATATACGCGATGGTGTCGGCCAAGGCCTTCCAACCATCCGCGCCGAATGCCTCGTAGAATGCGGTGTTGGGCTTGTAGGCCACGCAGTGGGGAGCGGTGGCGTCGATGATGGCCTTGTTGAAAGTCATCAGAGCGGTGTATGTGTCACCGTCGGCTGCCTCCACGAGCCACTGGGGCATTTTCTTGATGTCGGAATCGAGTCCCACACAGAGAAACGAGCGCTTCTCCTTGATATGGTCGATGATTTCCTGTCTTGTCATAAGTCTGTATGTGTAATTGGTTTATTTCTTTTCGTTGATGAATTTTCCGGCGGCCTCCGGTTCCATGAATATGGTGCCTGACAGATAGCAGTAGACATCGTTGCGGAAGCCACCTTCGTCAATATCGGCGCTGAGGTATAGGTTGCTGATGCTTCCTCCCTTTATCTTGCCGTCACTCCCGATTACGGTGAGCTTGTTTATTCCGCCCTTGTCGCCGTCGGCAGCCTGGAGCTGTTCAAGGCTGAACATTATGGAGCCATAATCCCCTATGCTGACAATTACAGAATCGTGGGCCAGGGAGAGGTCTTTCACATTGAAACTGTCAATGTTGACAGCCACGCATCCGTCAGGCACGGAATCGAAGGTCGACACGCATTTTGATGAGACATATATCCGCTTGCTGTCGGAGTCTGACGGGGATTTATCATCAGAATCGGAATCAGATACCCGGGAATACGGGAATGTGACCAGTCCTTCAAGACTACATATCCCCATCTCCTCTTCGAGGTAGGTTTTACGGGAGCGCTGTTCGGCGGTAAGCGCGTTCCACGCGTTCTGACGGAAAAAGCTGTCGGAGACAGGGAGTTGCCATCCGGCCGCTTCCATCCCTTTCCGTAAATCGGCTCGCATGGAGGCTTCGGTCACGGTAGTGACATTCAGGCATGTCAGCGAGGCGAGTGAGAACACCGCGCAAAGGCTCACGGGTATTATCCATACTTTCCAACCCCGGGAGACAATCCACCAGGCGATGATTCCATACATCCACAGGTTTATGAGCAACACATAAACACGGCTGACTGTCATCCCATACTGCATCAGCCTGTGACCGATTACCCAGCTCATCATGGCTGTAGGCAACAAGAGAAGCCACGGACTTAACCTGTTGAACCATTGCGCTACTACGTTGTCCCCTTCGCGCAATGCCTGCTGGAAGAGGAATCTTTGCGCACAGAACGCGACGAACAACCTGACAGCAAGGAATGAGAGGTCACGGACCGGTATGATTCCCCGGACGAGCACATCGACAAGGTAGATATAAAAAATCAGCAGGTAGATTGCCAGCAACGGGACCGATACTAATGTGAAAATCCCCTTGGAGAATGGCGCAAGCCTGAACAACGGCTTTTCAGATGATTTTCTGACAGAGAAGCTTGCTATCGAAAGTGAGCCGAACAGCATCGTCGGAACAAATGTCAGCCAGAATTTCCCGAAAATCGTCACATTCAGAAGTATATACCCGGCGAAGGTGATGACTGTCATCGCTATAAGCACCGCGATGGCCACAAGCCCGGCTCTCATAACCCCTACGAATCTCCTCATCGAGGTTGACCAGCTCTTGTCAGGATTGTCTGCCAAGCTGTTGCTGAATGGGAAAAATATGATGGTGATCAACACGGCGAGATACACCAGTGTGGAGCTGAGTATCTCAAGGTGATTTTCGAATTGGATGTGACCGAACTTGAAGAAACCGCTTTTGTCAAAAAGCAGAAGGTAGAGGAAGCTCAGCAGAAGAACCACTGCCTGTCCGGCAAGCTGTATCCCTCTCCCCTTTCCGTATGTGGTCAGGCTCGCGCCGAGCGAACCAAGGCACGCCATAAGGCAAGGCACGCAGAATGTCATCCTCTTCGACGCTACCAGGTCGGGGACAGCGATGACTACGGCGAAAACCGTCAGGTAAAACAACGCGACGGGAAACTCCTTGACCGCATCCACACAGTTGCGGACAAGATTGCGGATTATGGTGTTTCTCTTCTTTTCCATCAGAGTTCAGCCTCTTTAAGTTTTTCGGCGTTCTCGGCAATGATAAGGTGGTCGATGCAATCCTGAATGTCGCCGTCAATGAATGCCTGCAGGTTGTATATCGTGTAATTGATGCGGTGGTCGGTGATTCGTCCCTGGGGGAAATTGTATGTGCGAATCTTGGCAGAGCGGTCGCCGGTGGAGACAAGTGTCTTACGGCGTGAGGCAATGTCGTCGACATATTTCTGGTGCTCACGGTCGTAGATATATGTGCGCAGGCGGCTAAGGGCGCGCTCCTTGTTCTTGGGCTGGTCGCGGGTCTCGGTGCATTCAATGAGAATCTCGTCGGTCTGTCCGGTCACCGGATTGCGCCACATGTATCGCAGGCGCACACCCGACTCCACTTTGTTGACGTTCTGTCCTCCGGCCCCTCCGCTTCGGAATGTCTCCCATTTGATTTCCCCTTCGTTGATTTCCACATCGAAAGCCTCAGCCTCGGGGAGGACGGCCACGGTTGCGGCGGATGTATGGACACGTCCCTGGGTCTCTGTTGCGGGCACACGCTGGACGCGATGCACTCCGCTTTCATATTTCAGGGTTCCGTACACATTGTCGCCTGTTACTGCAAACACGATTTCCTTGAAACCTCCGGCGGTTCCTTCCGAGAAACTTGTGACGGCGATTTGCCAACCTTTTGACTCGCAATATCTGGAATACATCTTGAAGAGGTCGCCGGCAAAGAGGGCGGCTTCGTCTCCACCGGTTCCTCCGCGAATCTCGACAATCGCGTTCTTCGCGTCTTCCGGGTCGGCGGGAATGAGCATTATCTTGATTTCCTCTTCAAGAAGCGGGAGTGCGGCATTGGCCTCGTCGAGCTGTTCCCGGGCCATGGAACGCATCTCGTCGTCGTTTTCAGTCTCGAGAATCTCCTTGGATTCAGCGATGTTGTCGAGCAGCGAGCGGTATCTGCGGGTGGCGGCGGTCAGCCGTTCAAGCTCCTTGTATTCCTTGTTAAGCCGCACGTAACGCTTCATGTCGGCGATTACGGCGGGGTCGGTAATCAGAGTCGAAACCTCCTCAAAGCGTGATTCAATGCCATCGAGGCGGTCAAGAAGGGTGTTTTCTGCCATACAGTGATATGGTGTCGTGGATTTTTCCGCGAAGTTACGAAAAATCCACGACTTGCAGGGTTGCCGAACCGATGAAAATAATTAAATTTGCAGATATATAATCAATCATGATGGTCCCTTGCGATAAAATAAGCCGGTCTATGGCGGTGCCGCTTGTTGTGGCGCTTGCGCTGTCGGGCTGGAATTCAGCAGGAGAATCCCTGAAACTTGAGAATCACGCTCAGCCTCGCGGTCTCTCCCCGTCTGTCCCTCCGGAAATACACAGTGAGGTCGGCGACAGCTCCGCAGGTTGTGACGGCAGGTTGCGTCTCGTCAACATCGGCAAACGCCAGCAATACGACTGGCGTGACCGCGTGACCCTTGACACGGATATATATTCTCCCAAGTCGGCCAGTTTCCATCCTGATGGCAAGCGGTGTTATGTCAACTCGCTCGAAGGCTGCAAGACGGTGGTGTATGCCATCCCCGGTCTTGAGAAAACTGCTGTCATAGAACACCGTTTCCAAACGCCGAACGATTCTTTGTGGGCATCTCCCTCGGGCTATTATCCACACACCCACTATCCCGGAGGAGCGTCGCGTCCATTCAGCGGCAAGCCGGTCGAGGGGGTGTTTTCCCATTCGGGGAGGTATTTCTGGGTGCCGTATTACAGGCGCACGTTTGACATAAACGCACAAGACCCCTCTGCTGTCGCCGTGATTGACACCTACGGAGATTCGATAGTCAGAATGTTTGAGTCCGGCCCGTTACCAAAGATGGTGGCTTACAGTGAAGCCGCCAGTCTGGTTGCCATAACCCATTGGGGAGACAACACGGTGGGTTTGATTGATGTCAGTTCTCCGCAACCTGCGCAATGGCGTCACCTGGAGCCTCTTGTCGCCGGCTCAAAGCTGGTTCTTGACTTCCCTCTCGACAAGGAGGTAGACCGTGACGCGGTCTCGGGGCATAAACTGCGCGGCACGGTGTTCACTCCTGACGGCCGTTATCTTTTTGTCGGAGCCATGGGAGGGGCGATGCATGTGTTTGACATACCTCGACACCGGTATGTCGGGCATGTGGATTCCGCTTATGGAATCCGCCATCTGGTTATAAGCGGCGGAGTTCTTTACGGCTCGCAGAATATCGCAGCGTCTGTGGTCTCCATCCCTCTTGACTCCCTGACGGCAGCGATAGCCGTTGCGACCAGTGACAACAGCCGGAAAATTGCCGCAAAGGGGTGGCGAGTATGCAAGGTGGGCAACGGGGCCAGGACTCTCGAAGCCTCTCCGGACGGGGAATTCCTGTTTGTCGCCTGTAACTCCGCCAGCGAGGTATGCGTGGTTGACGCGGCGACGATGTCGGTGGTGGATCGTGTCAGGGTGGATTCCTACCCTGTCGGACTTGCGGTTTCAGGCGACGGCGAATATATGGCTGTCACCTCCCAGGGACGCAACCGCATAGGTGGGAATGCCCTGAACCTGTTCCGGATATTGAGACCTGACAAGCCTCTCGTTGATTCCATAATTGAGACGGAGGCTGACCACGGCAGTCCCGACAACGAGCCATACGCTTTTCAGAAGGATGAAGCGAAAGAAGTTATGGCGCGGGATTCCACTCTTGTTTATTTGACAGCAATTGCCGTCGCTGTGATTGCCGTCGTGTCGGTTTTGCTGTTTGTGATAAGGCGTAGAGCGCGTCGGCGAGATGATGATTGTGAAAACGGTTGATATGCCAAATCAAAACATTGTTCTGATGACAGATATTGACAAAATAAAAGATTTATATTCCAGTAGATTCGGTGCGTTTCCGGCCGGGGTGACACCTATGGCCGGAGCCGGTTCAAACCGCAGGTATTATCGGCTGGAAGGTTGTGCCGGTGAAGCTGTGGTAGCCACTTGCGGCGACGACGCAGCCGAAAACCGGGCATTTATGGCTCTCTCCGGTCACCTTTGTGACAATTGCCGTCTTCCGGTTCCGGCTATTCTGGCGTCCTCGGAAGACAATACCGCCTACCTTCAGACCTGGGCCGGGGAAAAAGACCTTTTCTCGACTCTCGCCCACGCCAGAGAGACAGGAGAGTACTCATCGGCAGACATCTCACTCCTTGATGAAGCATTGAGGCTTCTTGCCAGGATTCAGCATTCCGGAGGAAAGGGTATGGATTTCGATATATGTTACCCGCGCAGGGAGATGGACCGGCGGCTTGTCCGTTGGGATCTGAGTTATTTCAAGTACTGTTTCCTGAAACCGTCCGGGATTGAATTCGACGAGGACGCCTTGCAGGATGAGTTTGATTCTCTTGAAGAGGTGTTGCTCAGTGGTAAAGATGACTGGTCGACATTCATGCTCCGTGATTTCCAGAGCCGCAATGTGATGGTCGGCGAAGATGGCTCCCTGACCGCAATAGATTTCCAGGGAGGGCGGCGTGGCCCGGGTGTATATGATGTGGCCTCTTTCGTGTGGCAGGCAAAAGCCCGCTATCCTGAATGGCTCAAAGAACGTATGACCGATGTGTATGTCAACGAGATGGAACGGTTGAATCCGGCCTTTGATTCTGAAGGATTCCGGGAAGAGTTGCCTGTATTCGTGCTGTTCCGCTGCCTCCAGACCCTCGGGGCGTATGGTTTCAGGGGATGGATCGAGCGCAAACCGCATTTCCTGCAGTCCGTCCCTGCGGGCGTCGACAATCTTGCCACACTGCTGTCAAATGGAAAACTTTCTGAAATGTTCCCTCACTTGGAGCAGATTGCCATAGGGCTGAAAGCCCGTTTCGGAAGTGAAGCGGAGGGCAAGCGCCGTGAAAAATATCTCCACCAGATTCCTGCCGCAGAAAATCTGCTGACCGTCAGGGTGACAAGCTTCTCATTCAAGAAAGGGGTGCCGGAAGACCCATCGGGCAATGGCGGAGGATTTGTGTTCGATTGTCGCGCCCCGCATAACCCCGGACGTTATGAGCCATACAAGAAATTGACCGGGCTTGACGCTCCGGTCAGGGAGTTCCTGGAGTCTGACGGAGAAATCAAGCCGTTCATAGAGGAGTGTGAGCGGATTGTGGACGCGTCGGTGGAGCGTTACCTGCAGCGAGGATTCACAAATCTGTCGGTGAATTTCGGTTGCACAGGCGGCCAGCACCGGTCGGTATATTCCGCCGACGCGGTTGCCAGACATCTGAATGACAAATATGGGGTCAAGGTGTTGCTTACGCATCGAGAACAAGGAATCTTCGAAGAATTGCCTGAGAAGGATGTGGCGGTGGTCTTCGATTCTTTCCTGCGTGACCCGCAGAAACCTTATGAAGAACAATTATGAAAGCGATGATATTCGCGGCCGGAATGGGCACACGGCTCAAGCCTTTCACGCTTGAGCATCCCAAAGCCCTGGTTCCGGTGTGCGGCAAACCAATGCTCCAGCGGGTGCTGGAAAACCTCAGGGATGCCGGGGTGGCCGATATAGTGGTCAATGTGCATCACTTAGCCCGTCAGATTGTCGATTTCCTGGACGCCAACGGCAATTTCGGACTTGACATAAAAATCAGCGATGAGTCAGATAGCTTGCTCGACACCGGCGGGGGGCTCCTCAAAGCCCGCGAACTGCTGCTTGGCCGCGATTCCGACGAGCCGATATTGCTGCATAACGCCGACATACTGACTGATGTCCCTGTCGGTATGATGCTCGCGGTCCATAAGCGGGAAGCGGCGGATGTCACACTCCTGTGCAGCCATCGCCAATCTTCCCGCACACTGTATTTTGACAAGACAGCCAATCGGCTTGCCGGATGGCAGAACCTTGCCAACGGTGAGGTCAGGCCCGAAGGCTTTAATCCGGGGGAAATCCACGACCCCTCCCCTTTCGGAGGAGTCCATATCGTCAGCCCCTCGGTTTTCCCGCTGCTTGAGGAGTATGCAGGCGGAGAGATAAAGCCGTTTTCAATCGTGCCATTTTATCTCACGATGCTCAACAGGCTCGACATACACCGCTTTATGTTGCCGGAAGGATGCAGGTGGTTTGATGTCGGCTCCTCTGAAAAACTTTCGATGGCGGAAAATGCCTTTTGTGGCGCATAGTTATGATTAATAATCTCAAATCTCAAAAGATATGACAACTAAAGAAAATCCCGGAACCTTCCACGAAATGAAGGAGACCCCTTATGTGAGCTGGGCGATTCCCGGTTTCGCGATGCTGTTTTTCACATTCATCCTGATTCCGGCCATCATAATAGTAATGATGGCGATGTTTGCCGAGGAGAATCCGGGGCTGGCATTCGGCGTGTCGGTGCCGCTGTTCATACTGTTTATTCTCGGATGTATGGGATATGTTGTGCAGGAACCCAACGAGGCCCGGGTGATGATATTCTTCGGGAAATATGTCGGCACCTTCTCAAAAGTCGGATACTACTGGCTCAATCCCTTCATCACACGCCGCAAACTTTCCCTCAGGGTGCGCAACATGGATATCGACCCAATCAAGGTCAATGACAAGCAGGGCAACCCCGTGATGATAGGTATGGTGCTGGTCTGGAAGATTCGTGATACTTATCGCGCTGTGTTCGACATCGATTCTGCCTCTTCGGCCAACGGCACATTCAACATGCGCGCCCTTGAGAGTTTCGTTAGCATCCAGAGCGACGCGGCCCTGCGAGAGGTGACCGGTCGATTCGCCTATGACACCACTGACAACGCGTCGGATGAGCTGACCTTGCGTGGAGGTGGCGAGGAGATAAACGAGCTGCTCGAACACAAAATCAACGAGCGCCTCGGCATAGCCGGAATGGAGGTGGTCGAGGCCCGAATCAATTATCTGGCCTATGCTCCGGAGATCGCGGCCGTCATGTTGCGCCGTCAGCAGGCGACAGCCATCATCTCCGCCCGCGAGAAGATTGTGGAGGGGGCTGTCAGTATGGTGGAGATGGCTCTTGACAAAATTGAAAAAGACAACATCGCCGAGTTCACTGCCGACCAGAAGGCCAACATGGTCAGCAACCTGCTTGTTGTGCTGTGTTCCGACGAGCCCGCCACTCCGGTGCTTAACGCGTCATCCAACTGACGAATCGGAGACCTTCTGACAGGGAATCATAATCGAGAAAGAGAGCGGAGCTATGCCGATGTGGAATCCGTGGCACGGTTGTCACAAGATAAGCGAAGGTTGCAGACACTGTTATGTCTACCGGGAGGATGCGGCTTTCGGGGCCGGGATTCCTACTATGGAGGTCAGGAAGACCGCATCTTACAATTTGCCGCTTAGGCTTGACCGCAAACGGAACCGTAAATTCCCTGCCGGGACGGAGTTCGCCCTCTGTTTCACCTCTGATTTCCTTATCAAGGAGGCTGATGAATGGCGCGGAGAGATATGGGATATCATACGCCACCGCGATGATTGTTCATTCTTCTTCTTCACCAAGCGCATCGAGCGTCTCGCGGAATGCCTCCCCGACGACTGGGGGGATGGTTGGGACAATGTGGCTGTCGGATGCACGGTGGAGAACCAGCGGCGCGCTGACCTAAGGCTGCCGATATTCCTGTCGTTGCCTCTGAGACACCGGCTGGTGGTGGCTGCTCCGCTGCTTGAGCGGCTTGACCTGAGGAGTTATCTTGAACCGGGACTCATAGAGGAGGTGTCGGTCGGCGGAGAGTCGGGCAAGTATGCCAGGCCCCTGGATTTCGATTGGGTCATTGACCTTCACGGCCAGTCAGTCAATGCCGGAATCCCGTTCTGCTTCCACCAGACCGGCTCATATCTTCTCAAGGATGGCCGCACATTCCGCATCCCAAGGGAATTCCAGCATTCCCAGGCCCGCAAAGCCGGACTTAACACGATTGACAGAGGGTTGGTAAAATAAGCGAATTTTTCGCCACTTCTTCCGTTTCTCGCCGTTTATTGCTAACTTTGCGGCTGAATCATTAATATTCCACAATCTATCCCTCTTCTCCACAAAGACCAGATGACAAAGATTGGATCTGTAATGACCCCTTCGGGCAAAAAAGCGCTGCTCCTGGGCAGCGGTGAGCTTGGAAAAGAAGTCGCAATCGAATTGCAGCGTTATGGCGTCGAAGTGGTCGCCTGCGACAAGTACGCCAACGCCCCGGCTATGCAGGTTGCCCACCGAAGTCGGGTGTTCAACATGCTTGATGGCGAGAAACTGCTTGAGGCAATCAAGGAGGAAAACCCCGACCACATAATCCCGGAAGTTGAGGCGATTGCCACCCCCGTGCTGATGGAGGTCGAGAAGGAGGGCTTTAATGTCACCCCCACCGCCAAGGCCGCATGGCTGACTATGAACCGTGAAGGCATCAGGCGTCTTGCCGCCGAGGAGCTTGGCATCCCGACATCTCCCTACCGTTTCGCCAACACCCGTGAGGAATTCGAGAAGGCAATCGAGGAAATCGGCCTTCCTTGTGTGGTGAAGCCTGTTATGAGTTCTTCCGGCCATGGCCAGTCAACAGTCAAGACAGAGGCTGACATCGAAGCTGCCTGGAAAGAAGCACAGGAAGGTGGGCGCGCCGGAGCCGGACGCGTGATTGTCGAGGGATTCGTGAAATTCGATTATGAGATTACTCTCCTTACCGTGAGGTCTGTGTCAGGCACTACCTTCTGCGAGCCTATCGGGCACATCCAGGTCAACGGAGACTACCGTGAGTCCTGGCAGCCCCAACCGATGAGCACGCAGGCAATCGAGGAGGCCCGAGAAATCGCGAAGAAGATAACCGACGCGCTTGGCGGTTATGGCATCTTCGGCGTGGAGCTTTTCATCAAGGATGACCATGTCATCTTCAGCGAGGTTTCTCCCCGCCCCCATGACACAGGTATGGTAACTATGATTTCCCAGGATTTGAGTGAGTTCGGGCTCCATGCCCGCGCGCTGCTCGGTCTGCCTGTTCCTTCGATTCGATTCTATGGGCCGTCGTGCTCAAGGGCCGTCGTGGTCGAGGGTGACACCGATGAGATTGAGTTTGACAATCTTGATAAGGTGTTGGAGGAACCTGGTGTGCAGCTGCGCATTTTCGGAAAGCCTGAGGTAAAGGGTCACCGCCGTATGGGGGTGATTCTCGCCACCGCCGACACTTTGGAGGAGGCTCGCGAGAAAGCTCTTCGCGCACAGAATGCCCTGAAAATCAACGTGAAGTAAACCGCTGATATTTTTTATTGAAAAAAATATCAAAAAAAATACGCCCCCGGCACAATAATATGTGTCGGGGGCGCGTTATTAAGGTACTGATTGCACCTAGTTATATCGGAGCGTTTCGCTCCACCCCTTTATCTACAACAAAGGAGATTTAATTTAAATCAGGCGTTTTCCGTGAGGAAGGCGCCTGATGCGCTTTATATCAAAATGGTGTTTATGCAGCCCCCTGAACTGTCGGCGAGTTTGACGCGTGGGCATAAAAAAATCAGGCCGGAGCCTCCGTCAGAGGAGAGCCGGCCTGACCAATCATTGCTTATTGTGTATTCTGGATCTTAGTTGCGTTCGATTGTCTGGGTGCGGTCGGGGCCGACTGAGACAATGGTGATTGGAGTCGCAAGCTCCTTCTCAAGGAACGCGATGTAGGCTTTGAATGCTTCGGGGAACTGCTCCTCGGAGGTTACGGCTGTCATCGGTGTTTTCCATCCGGGGATGTCGACATAGACAGGTTCCACGCTTCCGGTTTCAATGGAGAATGGGAAATCGCGGGTTTCCTTGCCGTTGATTTTGTAAGCGACACAGGCACGGATGGTGTCGAACCCGTCAAGCACGTCGCTCTTCATCATGATGAGCTGTGTCACTCCGTTGACCATTATGGCATATCTGAGGGCCACCAGGTCAATCCAGCCACAGCGGCGTTCACGTCCGGTGACGGCTCCATATTCGTGGCCGAGGTCACGTATTGTCTTGCCGGTCTCATCGAAGAGCTCGGTCGGGAATGGCCCGGAGCCTACCCTGGTGCAATATGCTTTGA
The DNA here is from genome assembly GCA_947177635.1 of uncultured Porphyromonadaceae bacterium. Lineage (GTDB taxonomy): Bacteria > Bacteroidota > Bacteroidia > Bacteroidales > Muribaculaceae > UBA7173. The sequence goes on from CAMWVQ010000002.1 coordinate 122,673, forward strand.
AGATGCCGAACACCTCCCCGATTTTGTTGGGGGCGATGCCAAGGCCGGTGCAGGCTCCGGCGCAAACGGTGTTGGAGGATGTCACGAAAGGATATGAGCCGAAGTCGACATCAAGCATCGTGCCCTGAGCTCCTTCGCAAAGTACCTTTTTCCCTTCGGCCAGAAGGTTGTTGACTACAAACTCGGAGTCAACAATTTCGAATCCCCGGAGATATTCGACGGCTTCAAGCCATGCGGCTTCAAGCTTGGCGAGCGTCTCGCTGTCGGCTGGGCATCCCATATCGGCGAGGCGTCGCAGATGGGCGTCACGGTGGGCTTCATATTTTTCTTTGGCGGTGGCGGGATTCTCGACATCGCCAAGGCGCAGGCCGTTACGCGAGATTTTGTCGGTATAGGTCGGGCCGATGCCTTTGCCGGTGGTGCCGATTTTGGCGTCACCCTTGGCTTTCTCTCCGGCAGCGTCGAGGAGGCGGTGGGTGGGGAGGATGAGGTGGGCCTTGCGCGAAAGTTTCAGCACTTTGCGGAGGTTGACTCCGGATGCCTCAAGGGCTTCTGCTTCTTCACGGAAGAGCACCGGGTCAAGAACCACGCCGTTGCCTATCAGGTTGGTCTGGCCGCTTTGGAAGATTCCCGAGGGGATTGAACGGAGCACGTATTTCTTGCCGTCGAATTCAAGTGTGTGGCCGGCGTTGGGACCGCCCTGGAAACGGGCGACAGCGTCGTAGCGGGGGGTTAACACATCAACCACCTTACCTTTTCCTTCGTCGCCCCACTGGAGGCCGAGCAAAACGTCAACTTTCATTCTGTAATTTTTTTAGTTGGCCTCACGGAGTGTTGAGCTCCGCCGAGGTCTCGTCTATGATTGGTTTCTGTTTGTTTTTGTCTTTTGTCGTCGGCATCGGCCGCAGGTGCCGTAAACATACAGCGCGCAGCTGTCGGCTTTGAATCCGGCGTATTTGCGGTTGCAGAGGTCGGCAGTCAGCGCGGAGTCGCGCACTTCCCTCACCCGGCCGCAAATGGTGCATACCAGGTGGAGATGGCTTTTGGAGATGCCGGGGAGAGAGCGTTCATACTGGGCCGGCTGGTTGCCGAACTGGTGGCGTCTGACAAGTCCGGCCTCAAGGAAAAGTTGCATCGTGGCGTAGACGGTCGAGCGGCTTACATGGTAGCCTTCCAGCTCCATGGCTTCGCACAGCACGTCGACGTAAAAGTGTTCCCCGGTCGAGAACACCCTTTCGAGAAGGGCAAACCGTTCGGGGGTCCGCCTAAGCCCGTGAGCCTTGAGATGTCTCTCCAGTGTTTCCCGGGCTGCGGGAAGTAACTTTTCGTCTTTCATTCGTAAGCCGGAATTTCAGTTCGCGTCCACAAAGTTACGCTTTATCCATCGAATATGAAAATAAATCTCCCATATGTTGACCCTCCGCCGGGTCTTTTTGTGTTTTTTGCAGAAAGTTTCCCGCGAGCGCGTTTTTCGATTGGTATTGTTGTGGAAATTCACTAAATTTGCATCAATTTACCCCTTAGAAACAGACTTGAATGGATACATATAACTACTCTCCCAACGGAATCGACTATGATCCCGACCTCTTGTATGGCGGCTCTGCCGAGGCTGCGCCACGTCGCAAGCAGAGTCCGCCAAGAAACACCGAACGTGTGTCGGCGCGTGTTGACAGCCGCCGCCAGCAGAGAGATGGGTATGAGGAGACTTCGCGGGAACCGATGCCGCGGACGCGCCGCAGGAGCAATTACGAATCAGCCGCCCAGCGGGATGAGTCGGCCCGTCAGAGAGAGCGTGCCGAGAAACTGCGCCGCGAGGAAATAGCGGCCGACAAAGCGGCCCAGCGCAGGATGCGTGACGCGGAGAGGGCTGCCGAAAAGGCCCGTAAGGCTGCTGAAAGGGAGGCTGCGAAGGCTAACCGCAAGCCTTTTTCAGAAATCGGTCTCGTTAAGTTTTTCAAAGACAAGAGAACACACGCCTTTTTCGGTGTGGTTTTGATTTGCATAGCCGTCTACTTACTTGTGGCGGCGTTGTCGTTTATGCGTACCGGCCCCGCAGACCAAAGCGTTGTCAGCAGCCTGTCAGTCTCGCAGATGACATCTTCCGGTGCCAGGGTTGAAAACAGCGGAGGCCCGGTGGGTGCCGTTGTCGCCCAGATGATATTCGCCCAGGGACTCGGCCTGGGATCGCTCACGGCAATCATCTATCTTGTCCTGCTCGGACTTGGATTGATGGGCATAAAGAAATGCAATTTCTGGTCAGTTACCTTCAAGTCGTTGCTTGTAGCAGTAGCTGTCTCGGTTGTCGCGGGATTTTTCGCCCTGTGGGCCGGGGCAGACTTCCTTTTCGGCGGTATCCACGGCCAATGGCTCAACCAGTTGCTTGTCGCCAATGTGGATTGGATCGGGGCGGCCCTGGTCTCGGTTATACTTGTTGCCGCGGTGATATACCTCTATCTCAATGATTTCATCACCTTGTACAACCGTTACAAGGCAATGCAAAAGGCCCGTAAGGAGAAAGCCGAACAGATTCGCCTCGAACGGGAGGAAGCCCAGGCCAAGGTGATTGCCGCGATGAAAGAGGATGAGGATTTCCGCGAAGAGGGGAACCACGAGGCTCAGTCGGCCTCGGAAGGAGCTGAGAACCACGATGAACGCCGTGAAGCTGTGTCCGCCGGGTTCGGTGATTATGATGACGACCCCAACGACGAATATGCCATCGGTGATGGAGGTCAGATTCAGATTGCGGAAGAAGCCGCCGGCAATCCTCATATGCCGTCCTCCCAAGGTGAGGCCGAGGATGTCTATGAGGCTGAACCCGATGAAAAGCCACTCCCCGCTGCTGACAATGATGTCGAGGCTCGATATGAGGCTCCTGCTGCCACCGAGACCGTGGAAGAACCGCAGACGGTCGTGGCTGCGGAAATCGCAGATGAGCCTCAGCCTGCCGATGAGGGGCCTTCGTTTGACGTGGTGGCCAACACCATCGAATCGGCCGACCCCGCACGAGTGGGCGCGGATACCCTTTATGACCCGACCGCCGAGCTTTCGCATTACAGACGCCCCGGTATCGAGCTCCTGAATGAGGTTGAGCAATCCGGAGAAAATTATGACATACTTGAACAGGAGGCCAATAAGGAACGTATCATCAGGGCCCTCGGACAGTTTGACATACAGATTTCCAAAATAGAGGCCACTGTCGGCCCTACCGTGACACTTTATGAGATTGTCCCTGCCGAGGGTACGCGAATCGCAAAAATCAAGCGTCTGGAGGATGACATAGCCATGACCTTGTCGGCCAAAGGTATCCGAATCATAGCCCCGATTCCCGGGAAAGGCACTATCGGTATCGAGGTGCCGAACCACGATGCCCAGACCGTATCCATCCACTCCATCCTGTCGTCAAAGGCGTTCCAGGAGACGGAATATGAACTGCCGATGGCTATGGGTGCCACTATATCGAATGAGGTATACATCGCTGACCTGGCAGCTATGCCCCACATACTTGTGGCGGGAGCCACCGGCCAGGGTAAGTCAGTCGGCCTGAACACCATAATCGCCTCTTTGCTTTACAAGAAGCACCCGGCTGAGTTGAAGTTCGTCCTCATTGACCCCAAGCGAGTGGAGTTCAGCCTGTACAATGCCCTTGAACGTCATTTCCTTGCCAAACTGCCTGACGAGGATGAGGCCATTGTGACAAATATGGATAATGTCGTGAAGACGCTCAATTCGCTCTGTGTCGAGATGGAGCGCCGTTACGACCTGCTGAAAGACGCCCATGTGGTAAAAATCACCAAGTACAACGAGCTGTTCATCCAGAAGAAACTCAATCCCGAGAAAGGTCACCGTTATCTACCCTACATTGTCATAATAGTCGATGAGTTCGCCGACCTTATCATGGTGGCCGGCAAGCAGGTGGAGACCCCTATCGCGCGTATAGCCCAGATGGCCCGTGCGGTCGGCATGCATATGATTATAGCCACACAGCGTCCGTCGACGAATGTGATTACCGGTCTTATCAAGGCAAACTTCCCGGGTCGAGTGGCCTTCAGGGTATCGCAGATGGTCGACTCCAAGACCATCCTCGACCGTCCCGGAGCCAACCAGCTTATCGGTCGCGGAGACATGCTGTTCTCACACAATGGTTCCATCGACCGTGTGCAGTGTGCCTATATCGACACCAAGGAGGTGCACCGCATATGCGACTTCATCGACAACCAGGCCGGGTATGAACACGCTTACTATCTGCCCGAACCACTGATGGATGAAAACGAAGGTTCCATAGGTGCGGGTGGTTCAGGCAACCTCGCCGACAGGGATCCCCTCTTTGAGGAGGCAGCCCAGATAATAGTCCAGACCGGAGTGGCGTCAACTTCTTCGCTCCAACGGCGTTATTCTATTGGATACAATCGTGCGGGCAAGATAATGGACCAGCTCGAAGCTGCCGGAATCGTCGGACCCGCCACCGGAGGGAAAGCACGAAGCGTACTGATTGACGCCATGCAGCTCGGTAGCGTCATCAAACTGCGCGACGACGATTGAACCTCTATACGCAAAACGTTCACGTTACTTAATTAGGTTATGAGAAAAAACCGTGCCGGAATACGGATTATACTGACATTACTGTGGATGGCCATAACAGCCCCGCTGCAGTTGTCGGCCGCTCAGCCATCAGCGCAATCGTCACTTGACAGGATGGTGGCCGCGATGAAGAAGCATCCCTCGATGGAGATTACCTTCACCGTATGGAACAACGGCAATTCCTCCTCCGGCTCAATGAGTGTGGCCGGGCGGAATTTCCATCTCTCCACTCCGGAGATGAAGGTGTGGTATGACGGCAAGACCCAATGGAGCTATGCTCCCTCTGCCGGAGAAGTGAATGTCACCGAACCCACTTCCGAGGAGCTCGCCCAGACCAACCCGCTTTCGATTCTGTCAAACCTGAACAAGAACTTCACATGCCGACGGCTGAAAGCTCCCGCGGGACTGGAGAAGATAGAACTCATTCCCAGAAGGAAAAATGCGGATATGGCATCGGTCATCCTTACTCTCAAGACCTCAACGTCGCTGCCTCAGGAAATCGCCGTGAAAGATGCCAAAGGGGTAGTTGCAACGGTAAAAATCTCGAGCATAACCGGAGGCAAGACCAAACCTGCCGGTTCGTTCCGGTTCAACCAGGCCGCTTATCCTGGAGTGGAAGTTGTCGATTTGCGTTGAGCCGCGGTGTGATATATGTTTAAAACAAAACAAGAAGAGATATGAATCAGACGACATCAAACTGTGTTATCATAGGAGGAGGCCCCGCCGGATATACGGCGGCCGTCTATGCCTCTCGCGCCAACCTCTCCCCTATCCTCTTCGAGGGTATGCAACCCGGAGGTCAGCTGACCACCACCACTGAGGTTGAGAACTTTCCGGGCTTCCCTGCCGGCATACAAGGCCCCGACCTTGTCGCCGAGATGAGGAAGCAGGCCGAGAAGTTCGGTGCGGAAATCATCACCGAGACTGTCGCTTCGGTTGATTTCTCAAACCATCCGTTCAGCATCTTCCTGACCGACGGCCGCGAAATCAAGGCGAAGAGCGTGATAATAGCGACCGGCGCATCTGCCCGCTATCTCGGGCTTCCTGACGAACAGAAATATCTGGGTCTCGGTGTGTCGGCCTGCGCTACCTGCGACGGATTCTTCTACCGCAAGAAGCGGGTGGCCGTTGTCGGGGGCGGTGACACCGCATGCGAGGAAGCCCTCTATCTTTCGGGACTTGCTTCCAAGGTTTATCTTATTGTGAGGAAAGGCTTCCTGCGCGCGTCACAGGTGATGCAAGACCGCCTTAAGCAGCGCGACAACATAGAGATACTGTTCAACTGCAACACCACCGGCCTTTTCGGCGAGGAGGTGCTTGAGGGCGCCCATCTTGTGGAACACAAAGGTGAAGCGAACGAACGCCATTTCGATATTGACATCGACGGATTCTTCCTGGCGATAGGCCACGATCCCAACACCTCTCTGTTCCGCGGACAACTGGAACTTTCGCCTGAAGGCTATATCGTGGTGTCCTCCCCCGGCACCGGCACCTCGGTGGACGGAGTGTTCGCTGCCGGCGATGTGGCAGACCCGACCTATCAGCAGGCCATAAACGCAGCCGGTTCAGGTTGCAGGGCGGCTCTCGACGCCGAGCGTTTCCTGGCGAACCTTTGAAAAAGCAATCATAGCGACTTTTGTCCGGCGTTCTGCCGCAACGAGCCATCTCCCGTCTGCCTACGTTTTGTTGTCGGCAGGCGGGAGATGGAGTGTTTTGTGGCTGCATTTACCACAGGGAAATTTTGATTTCTCCAAAAATATTTGTTTCTAAGGCAAAATAATGGTAACTTCGCCTTTGAGATGGATTACCTGTCCGGGGTGCTCCTGTCAGGAATCCCTCTTGACGTGAAAATGTAATATTACTAAGAGTCATGGAGATTGATATGCCTAATCTGGATTCCTCCATTTTTAAAATCAACCTTCCAACGGGAAAGCCGTCAGTCGGCTCCCTGCTTGTCGCCGAGCCGTTTCTGCGTGAGGAATATTTCAATCACGGAGTAATCTCGCTCGTGGAGTATGAGCGGGGAAAGTCGGCTATGGGGCTTGTTCTGAACAAAGCTACCGGCTATACCCTGGGGGAGGCAATCGAGGGCATCCAGGATGAGGTGGACATACCTATTTATTGCGGCGGCCCGCTGTCGTGTGACCGGTTGTTTTATCTGCATTCGCTTGGAGATGAATTCCGTGGAGCCCGCAAGATTGCCGACGACCTTTATATAGGCGGCGATTTCAAGCAGGTCAAGAGCTACGTCAACATGGGGCTTGAGACGGAAGGGAAAATGAGATTCTTCGTCGGTTACAGCGGATGGGACCCGATGCAGCTTGAGGAGGAAATCGAAAAGCATGTATGGGCTGTGGCCTCGAAGCCGGCCAACAGTGAAATCTTCCGGGAAGATGGAGACTCCTTCTGGTACAGGATTGTCAGGCTTCTTGGCAAGCCATACCGCAACTGGCTTTATCATCCGGTAAACCCGCAGTACAACTGACAGGAATGGCGTGGAGACGACCCCACGCCATTCCTCTTTATTGTCGCGCTCCTCAATAATTCCTCATCTTGTTGGGTTATTCGGATAAAAAACGTAACTTTGCGAGAGAGTTGTCACGATTAACTCCAGAACGAATCTAACCCAATATACACAGACATGTTATCAAAAGAAGACATGGCCCAGCTGGGCCAGAGAGGAGTCTCCGAAGAAACCCTCCTCAGCCAAGTCGAACGTTTCAAGACAGGCTTCCCGTATCTTAAAATATATGATTCCGCACGCCCCGGTGAAGGCATAACGGTATTGACTCCGCAGGAGCAGGATGCGGCTGTTGCCCGCTGGGATGAGTATCTCGCCAAAGGTGGAGATGTTTGCAAGTTCGTCCCTGCCTCCGGTGCGGCATCGAGGATGTTCAAGTCGCTGTTCAGCTTTGTCGACGGAGAGGAAGCCACAGCAGCGGCAGGGTCGGATGTCGACGCCCTGTTGAAAGACATCCACAATGTGGCATTCTTTGAGGAACTCGACGCCCAGCTACGCCATACCCACGATGGCAAGGGTGTTGATCAACTTCTCGCAGAAGGAGCGCAGAAAGAGGTTGTCAAGGGAATCATCAGTCCGGAGGGTTTGAACTACGGCAATCTCCCGAAAGGATTGCTGACATTCCACACCTCGGAGAACGGCACCCGCACTCCGGTGGAGGAACAGCTCGTGGAAGGAGCCCAATCAGCCCGTCAGGCTGACGGGACAGTCAATATGCATCTGACCGTATCACCCGCCCATCGCGAGGCGTTCACCCGCAAACTCTCAGAGGCAGTCCCGGCCATTGAAAGCAGGATGGGAGTTAAGATAAATGTGACAATGTCTGAGCAGAAGGCGTCGACCGACACCGTGGCAGTGAACGAAGACAACTCACTCTTCCGTGAAAACGGACAGCTGGTATTCCGTCCTGGTGGCCACGGGGCGTTGATTCAGAACCTTAATGACCTTGACGCCACTGTGGTGTTCATCAAGAACATCGATAATGTGGTGCCTGACTCGCGACGTGAGTCCACACTCCTGTACAAGAAAATCATCGCCGGCTACCTTATCGAACTTCACGACAAGGTAAGCGCGTATATCGACATCATAGACAGCCGCCAGTATTCAGAGGCCAGTCTGGAGGAAATCGTGGCGTTCCTGCGTGAGCGTTTCTCTTTTGACGCCCCTGAGCTATCCAATCTCAAAGGTGAAGACCTGGCAACCTACCTGCGTGTGAAACTCGACCGGCCTATGAGGGTCTGCGGCATGGTTAGGAATGAGGGCGAACCCGGCGGTGGCCCATACATAACCTTCAATGCCGATGGCTCACGCTCTTTGCAGATTCTCGAAAGCACCCAGATTGACCTCTCGAAGCCTGAGAACCGTGAGATGATGGCCAAGGCCACCCACTTCAATCCCGTCGACCTGGTCTGCTATGTGAAAGACCATGAGGGCCGCAAATATGACCTCCCCTCACACGTCGATTCTGAGACCGGCTTCATCTCCTCCAAGTCTCTTCACGGCCGCAGCCTCAAGGCCCTTGAACTTCCCGGACTGTGGAACGGCGCGATGAGCGACTGGAACACCGCCTTTGTGGAGGTCCCGGTTTCCACATTCAATCCCGTAAAGACGGTGAATGACCTTCTCCGTCCCCAGCATCAGGGTTAATCAACCTTCTCAGCACAAGCAGATACATAGCGGAGGCCGTCTGATTGTTGTCAGACGGCCTCCGCTAATTTTAGGCTTATTCCATATGAGAGTCTGCTGGTAGCCTTGTCAGGAGTCCGAAGAGTCCTGATTATGACGCAGGAAGCGGGCGAGCCCGTAGACATATCGTTTGAATCCGGGGCGAGAGCAGACCATATGGCTGAACCATCCCAAATGCGGGTTGATGATTTTGACAGCAAACCCGACATAGAACATGGCGAAGAGGGTTGCAAGTCCGACCACATTCCATAGCCAGTGGCCGAAGAACACATAACACAAGGCTACGGCTGCGATGACAAGCGCGCTGTCGACATAAATTTTCGCTTTCGGGAAAGGCAATCCGCTGACGCGGCTGATGGCCACAGTGATTCCCTCGCCCGGCATAGTCACGGAGCCGCATCTGATTTCAAGCGATATGCCCACGGCAAGAATCGTGCAGCCCGCCAACTGGGCGACAATCTTGGTCAATAACGCGGAATAGTCAAACAGGGCGGTCAGCGACATATTGACATCAAGCAGATACCCGAAGAAAAAGCCGATGAACAACTGGAACAGCTGTACCGGTTCGAACTTTTTTCGGAGAATAAGAACCTGTAGCAGTACAAGGAGTCCGTTCATAACAAAGGTGTATTCCCCTATGGTCCAAGCCGGAGCCATCCCATTCTGCCCCGCCTGTGACATCACAAACGGGATTGTGGAAATCACACTGCATCCCAGGGCTGACCTGACACATAGAGCGACTCCCAGCGTCATCACAAACAATGACATCACGAGCAGCGTATGCTGCCAAACAAAAGACAACACTTTGTCTTTCAGCGATTCATAATTTACAACTATTTCCATTAACTTGCTTTTGTCATACAAATTTACTAAAAAATCGCAAATGAGCCTATATCGGAATACTGGATTTCTGAACCTGCCTGAGCCTGTCGACAGACATTCATATGCCAATCCCCCGCCATACACAGACGCTTAATCTGGATATGACGGGGGATCAGCAGTTAATCTGAGACGGATGTCGCTAAGTCAGACTTGCCACCGGTCAATTTATCGGGGTGGAATCAGGCATCTGTCTCATCCAAGCTTTCCTCCTCAATGAAGGGCAGTGAGAGACGTTCGGCCTGGGCGATGCGCCGGTTGCGCCAACATTTGCGGCAGACGGCGATGTAGCGGTCATCGCCACCGATTTCAACCTGCTCCCCTTCGGTGATTATGTCTCCGTTTGAGTCAATGCGCGCGTTGACGATGGTCTTGTGACCGCAGGTACAGGTGGATTTAATCTCATCGATGGTGTCGGCGATTTCAAACAGGCGTTTCGACCCCTCGAAGAGATGGGTCTTGAAATCTGTGCGCAGACCATAGCATATGACGTTGGATCCGAAATCATCTACAATCATCGAGAGCTGGTCAATCTGGCGCGCGCTGAGGAACTGGGCCTCATCGACCAGGAACCAGTCGACCACCTCCCCTATCTCCTTGAAATATTTTTTCGCGAAAGCGTAAAGGTCGGTCTCGGGATATATCCATTGGCAACGGCGCTCGATGCCGATTCGGGAACGTATCACGCTCTCCCCCTCTCTTGTGTCGATTGCAGGCTTCATACAGAGGTAACGCATCTTGCGTTCCTCGAAGTTATAGGCCGTCGTGAGGAGCATGGCGGTCTTGGCAGACCCCATGGTGCCGTATCGGAAATATAGTTTGCCTTTGCGGTGCATTGGAATTCGGGATTAGAATTGATGTCGTTTGCGGTTGCGAAATTAACCATAATATTTCATTCGCATACGATGGGGAAGAATAAAGTTTTCAACATTTTTTGTAAATTTGCACTTGTTAAACAGAAACGTATGACAATTGAAGAGAAACGCGCCGGAGACGCTTCCCCCCTTTTTGACAGTTGGGACAGGGAACACCTCTGGCATCCATATACATCCACGCTCGATCCGCTGCCGACCTACAAGGTGGTGTCGGCCAATGGCAACCGGCTTAGGCTTGCCGACGGGCGAGAGCTGATTGACGGCATGTCGTCGTGGTGGTGTGCCTGCCACGGCTACAACCATCCCCGCCTTAATGAGGCTGTCACCCGTCAGCTGAAAGATATGAGCCATGTGATGTTCGGCGGCATAACCCACCAGCCGGCCATCGAGCTTGGCAAAAGACTGCTGGGGATGGCTCCCCCCTCGATGCACAACATATTTTATGCCGATTCAGGGTCGGTGGCGGTGGAAGTGGCCATGAAGATGGCAGTACAGGCTGCCATCAGCCGTAGCGGCTCGCATCTCAAGACAAATTTCGCCACCATCCGTTCTGGTTACCACGGCGACACATGGAACGCAATGAGCGTGTGTGATCCTGTCACGGGAATGCACGGCGCGTTTGGCAGTGCCCTCCCGGTCAGGTACTTCGTGGCGCAGCCCAGGAGCCGTTTCAACGGGGAGTGGAATCCAGACGACATAGAGCCGCTTGAAAGGTTGCTTGAAGAAAAAAGCGATGAAATCGCCGCAGTGATTCTTGAGCCGATAGTGCAGGGCGCCGGAGGAATGTGGTTTTATCATCCCGAATATCTGCGGCAGGCCCGCAGCCTTTGTGACCGCCACGGGGTTTACCTGATATTCGATGAGATAGCAACCGGATTCTGGCGTACAGGCAAAAGGTTCGCGTGGGAACACGCCGGAGTGGAACCCGACATAATGTGTGTCGGCAAATGCCTGACCGGAGGGTATATGACAATGGCGGCGGTCTTGACCACCAGGGAGGTCGCCGACACCATCTCACGAGGAGAGGCCGGTGTCATGATGCACGGCCCGACGTTTATGGCCAACCCTTTGGCGTGTGCCGTCGCTTGCGCGTCTATCGACCTGCTCGAAACCGGAGACACCAGTAGAGTGGTCAGTGATATGGAGGCGGCGATGAAGAAGTTGCTTGAGCCCGCGCGTCAGCTCCAGGGAGTGGCCGATGTCAGAGTGCTGGGTTCAATCGGCGTCGTGGAAGTCAAGACCCCGGTTGATGTCGGCGTTTTCCAGAAAGAATGTGTCAGACGCGGAATCTGGGTGAGGCCGTTCGGCAGGAATGTCTACATAATGCCTCCCTATGTGACCCCGATGGAAGACCTCGTCACCCTGTGTGAGGAGATGACCGGGATTCTGCGTGACAGTGAAAAATGACGGTTTTGTTTGTTATTATCATAAGCCGCTTGTGCGGTGATGACAATTGACGACAAACCAAATAGCAGCACAAATGAATTTTTCCGAACACCTTGACAATCTCCGCCAGGAGGGCAATTTCCGTGAGTTGCCAGGTATGGCTCCCGACGGGGTGATAGATTTCTCAACCAATGATTACCTCGGGATTGGAGGCGATGCCGAGCTTCAGGCCCGGTTTTTCTCGGACCCGGCATCGCTAAAAGTGCCGATGACATCATCGGCATCCCGTCTCCTTGCATCCCGCCAGATTGAATATGACAACCTGGAGGTGGCGTTGCGGCTGCTCTACTCGAAAAGGCGCGGCGACGACACAGGCGCGTTGCTGTTCAATTCAGGCTATCACGCCAACACGGGTCTTATTCCGGCCGTTGCGTCGAAAGGGACTTATATCATAGCTGACAAACTGGTACACGCATCCATCATCGACGGCATCATACTGTCGAAAGCTCCTTTCACCCGTTTCAGGCATAATGACTACGGCCATCTGCGGGAACTGCTGTCGAAACATGCGCCTGACCACAAAAACATACTGGTCATAGTCGAAAGTGTCTACTCTATGGATGGAGACAGGGCCGACATAGAGGCGTTGCTCGGTTTGCGCAGGGAGTTCCCCAATGTGTCGCTATATGTTGACGAGGCACACGCGTTCGGGGTGCTGGGGCCACGGGGACTGGGACTGGTCGCCGATTCCTCGGCTCCCTGGGAGGTGGATTTCGTCATCGGCACATTCGGCAAGGCCGGGGCCTCGATGGGCGCATTCGCCATAACTTCGTCAAAAACGCGTGAATATCTGATAAACACTGCCCGCAGCTTCATATTCTCGACTGCGTTGCCTCCTATGCAGATTGCCTGGAGCCGCTTCACGCTTTCACGAATGCTTCACGGTGACGACCTGCGCAAACATCTTGGAGAACTTGCCGTAGAGTTGCAGAAAGTGTTGAGCCAGTTCTCTGTGATTCCAATCGAGGTGTCGCATATACAGCCGCTGATAATCGGCGACCCGAAGGAGGCTGTGGAGTTGTCGTCCCGACTGCTTTTTTACGGGATAAAGGCATTGCCCATCCGTAAACCGACGGTTCCCGCCGGAACCGACAGGCTCCGGTTCTCCCTGTCGGCAGCGATGACAGACAACGACATCTCGGTATTGAACCGTGCGTTGCGAGACCTGTTGCCGGTGCTCAATCCTCCGGCCTGACAACCGGCTTGAACAATCACTATCACCACAACATCAAAAGAAGCCTTCATTCAATGGAAAAGTTATATCTGGGTGACGATGGTCGCCACTCGCTGGTAATCCTGTTTCTCGGCTGGGGATTCACTCCCGAGTCGTTTGCCGGCCTCCGTAAACCAGGGTCCAGCATTCTCCTGCTGGCAGGGTATGAAGGTCTGGCCGGCCCGGAAATCGACGCGGAGATAAAGGAGTTCATCAGTGAGAAGGGGCTCGTGTTTTCTGAAGTGGTGGTAATAGCGTGGTCGTTCGGAGTCAAGGCGGCGGCGATGTTTCTTGAAACCACAGACTTGCCTGTCACATTGAGCCTTGCCGTGAACGGGACGGAATATCATATAGACAACCGGAGGGGAATCCCGTCTGAGATATTCAACGGCACGTTGGATGGACTCTCGGAGAAGACACTCGCCAAATTCAGGCTGAGATGCGCAGGCTCGCGGGCCAATCTCGGCAAACTCGATGAAGGTGAATTTGAAAGGAACACAGACATCGACACCCTGCGGAAGGAACTTGAATGGTTCGCGGCTCTTCCTGCTGAGCCGTCACCAAGACGCCATTCCATATGGGACAAGGTCGTGGCCGGGGAGGAAGACCGCATTTTTCCGCTCGCAAATCAGCTTGAGGCGTGGAGGGGATATGATGTCTTTGCCATTCCCGGGATGAATCACCTCCCTGACTTCAGATGGCTTATAGACACCTTTGTGGTAGACAAAGCCAAGGTGGTGAGGAAATTCACGACAGCGTCAAGGACATATACCGACAACGCGGTGGCGCAAAGAGAGACCGCCAACAACCTGTATGACAGATTTGTAATGGTTTTCAACAAGTCCGGAATGAAGGAGCGGCTTGCTGGCGCAAAGCTTTCCGTGTTGGAACTGGGGTATGGGGATGGCACATTCACCCGCACATACCTCGGAGAAATGCTCCCTGTTTGCAAGGAAGTCACTCTGGCTGACATAAATACACCCGGAGATTGTGGCTGGATTCAAGAACTTGCCACTGACGCGGGAGGTGACTGCGTGGAATTCATCCAGGCAGACGCTGAGGCGGAGGAGTTCCAGCAGATGGCAATGAGACATGAGTCACGTGACATAATTTTCTCATCCTCGATGTTCCAGTGGCTCAACTCTCCCAGGCAGATGCTGAAACGGTGTGCCGACGCGTTGCGCCCCGGAGGAATCATAGCGTTGTCGTTTTACGGCCCCGGTACGCTGAAAGAAATCGCGGAGACTGTGGGCAGTGGTCTGAAATACCCCTCTTCGGAATGGATGGGCAAAATCGCCGGCGAATGTGACCTTGACATCGAGTCGTTGGAAAGCGAGGAGAACGTCATCCTCTTTGACACCCCGGCAGACGCGTTGCGTCACCTTCGCCTTACTGGAGTCAATGCCCTTCCGGCGGCCCCCTCCCCCGCCAAAGCGCGCCATATGCTGAACAACTGGCCCTTGACAACAGACGGGAAAGCCTCTCTGACATTCCATCCGGTATATATGGTGTTATCCAAGAGAGACAGGCATATTTCCGGCAAGGCCACATCGTGATTACGGAATCAAGAAAACAATCATTATGAGATATTTCGTCTCAGGCATACATACAGATGCCGGAAAGTCATATTGCACAGGGTGGTACGCCCGCCTTTTAATGGATGGTGGCAAGTCAGTCATCACTCAGAAATTCATACAGACAGGAAATACAGGCATGTCGGAAGATATCGAGGTGCACAGGCGGCTTATGTTGACAGGCCTGATGCCGGAAGACAGTATGCCTCTGCCCTGCTCTGACATATACGACGGACTTCTGGGAGCAATGACCGCCCCACTGATTTTCACACATCCCTGCTCGCCTCAGCTTGCGGCCCGCCTCGACCATAGACAGATTCCCCTCGAAGTCATCGACCGTGCATCGGCAGAACTTGAAAAAAGATATGACATAGTGCTGATTGAAGGAGCCGGGGGCCTGATGGTTCCCATCACGGATGAATTTCTGACAATCGACTATGTCGCGTCACGCAACCTTCCGCTTATAATGGTTGTCAATTCCTCTTTGGGTTCAATCAACCACGCCCTGCTTTCATTCGAAGCCATAAAAAATCGTGGAATCGATATGCCGATAGTGCTATATAATATGTATTTCGATAATGACCCGTTAATTGCAGAAGACACATTCGGTTTCATAAGCCGTTATTTGTCGCGCAACTTCCCGGCAACCACGTTGCTAAGGGTTCCTGCGCTGTAAGATTGGACTCTGCCGCTGAAAAAAACGTCAAAAAAAGTTGGCAAAATTTTGTAAATTCAAAAATAACTGCTACCTTTGCACTCGGAAATGACAGAGGTCACCTCCCTGACAAAGCAGAGGCTTACAACAGTGAGCCGATGAATCAATCAAAATGGAGCGATGCTCGAGTGGCTGAAGAGGCACGCCTGGAAAGCGTGTATACCCCAAAAGGGTATCCCGAGTTCGAATCTCGGTCGCTCCGCAAGGTAACACGCTAACTAACAGCAACTTAGTTAGCGTGTTTTTCACCTTTTTAAGCCTCGAAATGGGTTAAAAAAAATGGTAATCGTACCGAAAGTTTGCTAAATTTTCAGACTTTTTCCGAAAGTTTCCGAAAAATCACCGCGCCAATCCCCGCACCAAAATGCGGTGCGGGGAAAGCAAATTGAGGGAAGATGCCGCCTTTTTAACCATGGCAACGACCAAACTTTATCTCGACATGAGAAA
This sequence comes from uncultured Porphyromonadaceae bacterium, assembly GCA_947177635.1. Lineage (GTDB taxonomy): Bacteria > Bacteroidota > Bacteroidia > Bacteroidales > Muribaculaceae > UBA7173. Next base: position 138,607 of record CAMWVQ010000002.1, read on the forward strand.
AGTCGGAAAGGATTCCGACAAGGCAGTATCGCTGAAACTTGCGCTCAACCACCGCAACAGCACAGTCTACATCACCCTCCCCATTCAGCTGACCAAGGACCAGTGGAACGCCACTGAAAGCAAGGTCAAGAACCATCCTCAGAAGAATAAGCTCAACGCGATGCTTAAGCAGCGCACTTCCGCCGTTGACGTTATTCTTCAGGAACTCGGATTGTCGGGCGTACTCGCCTCTCTCACTCCGGCTGAGTTGAAAATCAGAGTACAGGCCGCGCTTCAAGGCTCCACTGTCGAGGCGTTTGAGGCAGCAAAGGCTGTGGCAAAGCCGAAGCCCGCACCGAAGAAGAAGTCCAACCGCGACAATCCCCACTCATTCGCCAACTGGTTTAAGACGGTTATGAACCGCCACAAAACCCGCACCTACGACATCTACCGCTCGACATTCAACCGCATGGAGGCTTGGCTTGGCGAAGAACTCTATGAGCTTACGTTTGAGGATATTCGCAAGGACTGGTGCATCCGCTTCGACGAATTTCTCGCAGAGAACGGCGCACCCTCTCCCAATGGTCGTGGTGTTCACTTCCGTAATATCCGTGCGGTGATCAACGATGCCCTCGACAACGAAATCACCGAGCGTAACGGTATGCGCGGTTTCAAAATCCCGAAGGCACCCACACGAAAGCGCAATCTTTCGGTGGGCCAAATCCGCAAGCTGCTTCTCGCTCAGGATTTGGAGCCTTGGATGGAGAAGTACCGCGACTTCTTCGCCCTGTCGTTCATGCTGTTAGGTATGAACTGCAAGGACATCTGCTTGCTCACGGAGGAAAGCGAAGGGCGTGTAGAGTTTTTCCGCTCCAAAACGAGCAAGCCGTTCTCAATCAAGGTACTGCCCGAAGCCCAGTACCTTATTGACAAGTACCGCGGCACCCAAGGCTATCTTCTTAACTTCGTGGAAGGTAAGAAGAACTATCGCATGTTCTACAATCGCATGGCATACGCATTGCCAAAGATTAAGGACCTGCTCAACAAGCGCGATGACGGCATCGTAATCAAGGAACTTACAAGCTATTGGGCTCGTCACACATGGGCGACAATAGCTGCCTCGCTCGACATTCCGCGAGATACCATAGAGGCTGCTCTTGGCCAGTACTACCGTCCGCGATAGCGGGTACGCAGTAAAAAGATAGCCGTCCAGAGTTTTGGGCGGCTATCTTTGTGATGTTTTCCAGCGGTCGGGCAATAGGTCGCGGTATTTATCTATCGGGGTGTTCGGCGGC